>NZ_JAOYTK010000013.1:0-120662 GCF_025846885.2 Brucella sp. HL-2
AGGACTGGAGGAGGGTCGCGACACGATATGACAAGCTCATGCTGAACTTTACAGCCACATGCTATATCGCTGCCATCGTCACATGGTGGCTCAATTGAGTCTGGACCCTAGAGCGCCGTACGTCCCTTCGGAGCACAAAGGCCGCTCTAACACATTGAATCTACGCATTGTGCTTTCCAAAAATCGCAATCTATTTTGGGTCGATGCGGTAGTCATGATACGCAAATTTAATGAGGAAACCAGACAAATAGGGATTGGTTTCTTGCAATGGCTGGCTGCCTGTTGAGCGGTTAGGCTTCGGAACTGTGTTTACCGGAGGCTCCATGATTTCAGCACCAGATGCACTCACGTATCGCGCTCCAAACGTAGAGGATGCGGAAGAAATATGTGCAATGACCAACATGCCCAAGTTTCGAGCGGGAACATCCCGTTTGCCGTTTACGCGCGTTGCAAACACGCGCCAATGGCTTTCAAACCTCAAAGATAAACACATCGTCATAGTAGCCACACTTGACGGAAAGATTGTTGGAAGCTGCGATATTCGTCGCGCAGATGGCCGGCGAATACACGCAGGGACTATCGGTATTGGCGTGCATGATGACTACCACGGCCAAGGCATCGGCACTGGCCTTATGCGCGAAATTATTGACGTGGCAGACAACTGGCTCAACCTTCATCGACTGGATCTGACAGTGTTTGCTGACAATCTTTACGCCATTCAGCTATATGAAAACTTCGGCTTCGAACGCGAAGGCGTTCTGCGATCCGATGCCTTCAGAGACGGACAGTTTGTCGACTGCATCTTGATGGGCCGACTTCACTTTTAATAATCAAAACGGCCTGTTAATCGAAATCCAATATCACTTGACAAATTGGCGGGCCTACCTCCAATATAAGAACAAATATAGAACATTTGGAGTTGGACATGCGTATCACCGGCAAGCTCGATTATCTTGAAATGCCTGCGGCCAATGGGTCGCTCGACACCGCGAAAAGTTTCTATGCGCGTGCGTTTGGCTGGTCATTCGTTGATTACGGCCCGACCTATTCCGCTTTTGCCGAAGGGCTGGATGGTGGCTTTGATGCCGATCCCCAAGCCACCGCCAAACCTTTGCCCGTACTTTATTCGGCAAAAATTGAAGAAACGCTGGCATCCGTGACCGAGGCTGGTGGAACGATTGTGAAACCTATCTTTGCCTTCCCCGGTGGGCGTCGCTTTCATTTCACCGACCCTGCAGGCAACGAGCTTGCGGTCTGGAGCGACAAGTAGCAACTTTCATTGTCACTGGTTGACAGCAGCGACCATATGGAAATGATGCGGCGTATCTTATTTGGTTCAACATAGAATTCGGTGACATGCGCTTCATCCTTCCAACCGTCCTGCTCTCCCTCGCCGCCACGTCAGCATTAGCGCAAGCAACCGCGCCTGCACCTGCACCTGACAACGCACCGCTTAGCCGGTGCGAAGAATTTCTCAAGGGCATGAGTATTCTCAAGCCCGGCAAAGATTATATGGTCAGAGATATTCCCGATGGCTGCGTTGTTTCGAACGGCATTTATCAAGCCATGAGCATTATGGGGTGGACAGTCGAAAGAGCCGTTTTGGAAGTTGATCGCCTGCAGGACTATCTTTCTGAAGCCCCTGATTTGAGCAAAACTGCACCGCAGTGGGGGCGCTTGGCGGTGGATGGCGTACGCATGACGCTGCAAAGCGGCAACAAAGTATCGGATTACATTACTTCAATTCAGCAATGGCCGATGGATTTCGCAGCTTCTTATCGCTTCAATCCGGAAAGCGGATATCTGCACATTCAGAACGCAGAAATCAGCAGCATAAAGATGGGTAAGGCTTCAGTTGCTGCGGAAATCAACCTGCCCGTCGATTCATCGGTTGCGAGCCTTACGGTTAATCCAACCGCAACGCTTTCGCATCTGCGCTTACGGCTTGATAATCAGGGGCTGTGGGAGAGTGTCGCCCTGCCCGTTCTTGCAAATTACGCCGCACTGCCATCTGAAACCGGTGAAAGCGACCCGGAAATCGATATTGCTCGTCTACGTGATATCGTGAGTAAATCTGTCGAAGCGATGCCTGACAAGCAGATTGATGCGACCTCTCGACAAGCACTTCTGCGTTTTGTTCAGGATATGCCACATCCGACCGGTTTCTTCACAATGGATGTGCATTTCGACAAGCCAATGCCAATCGGCCTCAATGACTTGGAGCCGGGCAAACTTGCACAACACGCGCTGACAGGCGCAAAAATGAGCGTGACCTATAAGGCTCGCTGATCAAGAATGACGCAAAATGAGAGCATTTCCAGTTCAGATTGAATCGTTGGAAATGCTCTATCTATTTATGTTTACGAGAACTTTATCCCGAAAACCGCTTCGCACTTTTCGGGATGCAGCCTCTTACGCCAACGCGCATCTTATCCGAAAACCGCTTCGCACTTTTCGGGATGCGCTATAGCATTTCACCAAACAAAGCAGTATCAACAGCAATGTCCAGTTCATTATCATCACTTGAATCCGCCGCCAAATATCTGTCGCAATCTGACAAGGACCAATTCTTCAAAATCAAGCGTGAGATGGAAGCATCAGGTGCTTCCAGAGCAAGCATTGAAGAACGTCTTCACGCATTTATCTGGCAAGTAATTGAAGCCGATGATGAAGACGAAAGTGAAAATGAAGAGTGATACTATCACTCAGCAATGAAAATCAGACCGCTTCGCGCAACCGCTCTGCAGTTTGCAGATCAACAGAGACAAGCTGGCTCACGCCCTGCTCGCCCATCGTCACGCCAAACAGACGGCTCATACGGGCCATGGTGATCGGATTATGCGTGATGACGACGAAACGCGTTTCGGTTGAAGCCGCCATTTCATCCATCAGATTGCAGTAGCGCTCGACATTATGATCGTCGAGCGGTGCATCCACTTCGTCCAACACACAGATTGGTGCTGGGTTGGTGAGGAATACTGCAAAGATCAGCGCCATTGCTGTCAGTGCCTGCTCGCCACCCGATAGAAGGGTCATCGTCTGCGGCTTCTTGCCCGGAGGACGAGCAAGGATTTCCAGACCGGCATCCAGCGGGTCATCGCTTTCAATCAGCTGAAGCTCTGCCGTACCGCCACCAAAAAGATGCGTGAACAGACGCTGGAACTGCGCATTCACCACATCGAAAGCAGCCAACAGACGTTCGCGGCCTTCGCGATTGAGGCTCTGGATGGCTTGACGCAGTTTCTTGATCGCCTCGATGACGTCTTCGCGCTCGGAGATAATCGCCTCAAGACGAGCAGAAAGCTCCTGACTTTCCTCTTCCGCGCGCAGGTTGACCGCACCAAGACGCTCGCGTTCGATACGCAACCGCTCAAGCTGGCGTTCGAGCTGATCCGGATCAGGCATACGATCTTCGGGCTTGAGGCCCGTATGACGAATGGCCTCATGCGGCGCGCAGTTAAGCGCTTCCGCAATGCGTAATTCCGTATCCTTGCGGCGCTCTTCGGCAGCAGTCAGGCGCTCTTCCGCGCGCGCGCGTTGCTCACGACTGGTTGCAAGCTGCTGTATCGCCAGTGTCGCAGCCTTGTCGAGTTCGGCCTGCACCGCTTCGGCCTCAGCCAAAATGTCGGCAGCCTGTTTGCGACGATCATCTGCTTCCGAAAGTTCATTCAAAAGCGCACGGCGGCGGCTCTCGATTTCTTCCGGGGCTTCCGCCAGAACTTCTGCTTCATCCGCAGTTTCGGCGCGGCGGTCATTCAGAGCTGCAATTTGTTGCTCTGCATTTTGCGCTCTTGACGCCCAGTTGCGCCGTTCCATGCCAATCATCGCCAACCGTCGCGCACGGTTGTCCGCTTCACGTCGCTGACCTTCATAAGCCGCGCGCGCTTCTGCAAGTGTTACACGATCCGATTGCACTTCTGAATTCAAAGCCGAATGGCGCTCGCCGATTGCGTCCATATCCGGCATTTCGTTGAGCCGATCTTCGGCCTCAACCACACGGATTTGCGCTTCTTCGAGATTTTCCTCAAGGCGCGATTTGGCTTCTTCGAGGCCCGCGCGCTTAGTAGCCAGTTGCCCGGCGGCTCGTTCAACGGCAGCCAGAGCCTCACGCGCTTCATCCAGCTTATGCTGATTTGCGCGCCATGAATCCCGCGCCACACGCTCATGCTCGACTGCTTCACGCACGGCGATTTCAAGACGCTGTACGGCTTGCTCAACGTCGTGCACGCGGCGAGCGGCCGCGATTGCTTCCTGCTCTAACTCGGCTAGCCGGTTCTTCTGCGCAAGTCGCTGTGCAGCAGGCGTTGGCGCGTCAGCACTAGCGGTATATCCATCCCAGCGCCACAGAGCGCCAGCCTTGCTTACAAGGCGCTGGCCGGGACGCAAGGATGCCTGCAAACGCTGGCCATCACCCTCCGAAACAACACCCACCTGCGCGAGCCTGCGGCGCAATTGTTGTGGGCCTTCCACCAAACGATCAAGAGGCACGCTACCTTCAGGCAGTGCAGGATCGGTTTCGGGTGCGGGGTTATAGGCCCAGAAGACCGGTGCGCTGGAATCGCTTGCAGCATCAAGGTCTTCGCCAAGCGCCGCACCAAGGGCTATTTCATAGCCCTTCTCGACCCGTAATTCCTCAACAACAGGCGGATACTGCCCTGCCTCACCAGCATTGAGAATGCGCGCCAGCGTGTGTGCTTCGGTCTCAATACGATTGAGTTCCGTGCGAGCCTCGTTCAGCGGCTGACGACTGGCAGTTTCCTGCTCGCGAGCGGAACTCACGAGTTCTTCGACAGCGATCACAGCCTCTTCGGCGGCAGCCAGAGCATCAGTCGCTCCTTCAACGAGAAGACGCTTTTCAGACGGATCAAACAGACCACCGATCTGCTCAGCAACTGATGCGATATCGCGCTCAATCGTTTCCATCTGGTTTGCCAGACGATCACGGCGGCTTTGCGTTTCCTGCAACGCGCGCTCAATCTGCGTACGTTCTGCAGAAGCTTCCGCCCGTTCCGCAGTCACGCGAGCCAGCGCGTTTTCGCTATCCTGCAGGCGGATTTCCGCCTCCTCGAAGATCGCGCGCAATTCTTCATCGCGCTCACCAGATGCTTCGTTCGAAGCAAGCAACTCTTGCTCTTCCTCATCAAGACGCGCCAGAATATCGGCATTCTCACGCACCATTTGCTCTTCACGGGCGATATCAGCCGTCAGCTGTTCGAGCCGCTTCATAAGTTCGGCGCGGCGGGCCCGAATACGACCGTCTTCTTCATCAAGCTGCGTGCGAGCGATGGAAAGGCGTTGCAGAGCAGCAGCAGCCTTTGCTTCTGCCTCACGCATTTCGGGTAATTTATGAGCGCCAATGGCCTGTTCACGCGCAGCATTCATCTGCGCTTGTGCCATGTCCCCAACCACAGAAGTTGCCTGCGCGAGCGCACTTTGCGCTTCGCCTTCCTGCGCTTTGGCCTGTGACCAGCGCAAATGCATAAGAGATGCTTCGGCACGGCGTATATCAGCAGAAAGCGCCTTGAACCGATTGGCCTGACGCGCCTGTCGCTTCAGGCTTTCGATCTGGCTACCCAGCTCACCCACGACATCTTCGAGGCGCTCAAGATTGCCTTCGGCAGCGCGCAGACGCAGTTCGGCCTCATGTCGACGCGTATGGAGGCCGGAAATACCCGCAGCTTCTTCCAAAAGTGCGCGGCGCGCCTGTGGCTTGGCCTGAATGAGTTCACCAATGCGCCCCTGTCCAACCATAGACGGCGAACGAGCGCCGGTCGACTGATCGGCGAAGAGAAGTTGCACATCTTTGGCGCGCGCTTCCTTGCCATTGATCCGATAGACGGAACCGGCCTCACGCTCAATGCGGCGCGAAACCTGCAACTCGTCCTGATCATTATAAGCAGCCGGTGCGGTGCGATCAGAATTGTCGAGGAAGAGCGTCACTTCTGCCGTATTGCGCGCGGGACGCGTAGCTGAACCAGAAAAGATTACATCATCCATGCCGGAAGCGCGCATATTCTTGTATGAGTTTTCACCCATCACCCAGCGCAGCGCTTCGACGAGATTGGACTTGCCGCAACCATTTGGCCCGACGACGCCTGTCAATCCGCCTTCAATGACGAACTCCATAGGTTCGACAAAGGACTTGAAACCGACAAGTCGCAGCTTGGAGAAGCGCATCAGCGTGCCCTCCCCGAAACTGTTTCAACGCGCCGGTTATGCGAAAAACCGGCTTCCACTTTTTCGCCCGGCGCTTGCGTATAAACACAAAAAGCGGACGCAACGAAGCGTCCGCTTTTCTTGCCGAAAGGCGGCTTAGAGCAGCTTGTCAATGATTGCCGACATCTCGTCAACCGAAAGGGCTCCAGCGTATTTCTGACCGTTGATGAAGAATGTTGGCGTAGCGTTCACACCAAATTCAGTCGATCCACGTTCCATGGTTGCTCTCACATCATCGAGAACTTGCTGGTTCGTCAAGCAAGCCTTGAACGACTCCTGTGTAAAACCTGCAAGTTTCGCAATTTGAAGCAGTGCAGCTTCGCCATCAGCAGCGCCAGCCCACTGCTGTTGTTGTTTGAAGAAGACTTCAACCATCGGGAAATAACGGTCTTCAGGCGCGCAACGAGCCAGCATGAAGGCTGCAGTCGCACGTGGATCGAACGGGAATTCGCGGAAAATCAAACGCGCTTTACCCGTATCGATGTACTTTTCTTTGATGGTCGGGAATGTGTTGACCGCAAAATCAGCACAATGCGAACAGGTTAGTGATGCATATTCGACAATCGTAACAGGCGCATCGGCCTTGCCATAAACCATGTCCTTGAGCTTGCCGGCTTCAGCAACCTTCGCGGCGTCAACAGTCGCCTCGGCGCTGCGTGACTGTGCACTCGCATTGCCAGCAAAAGCGAGCCCGGCGGCGGCGGCACCCGCTAGGGAAATAACATGTCTGCGGTTAAGCGGTGCAGGCATACGAATCATCCAGTCCTGTTTCAATGTTGACACTTAAAGCGTTTCGCATTCTATCATATTCAAACAACACGCTTTATTCTTAGTTTTTCGCATATCGTTAACGGAAAACCGATTCCCACTTTTTCGCGACATGCTTTAGGCACAATTTAGGGTGGTGGATCACTAATCACCAGCCCTGTTGTGATCAAATGAAGTTCAGCAACAATCTTGAATCAAATTTAAGGCAGAGTGCTCATTTCTTCGTTGATCGTTTCTCGGCAAGAATATTTTTGCCGAGCCGAGCAAGAGCGGCGCGGAGCGCATCGTCCTCAATACCGTCGGTTGCCTTATCGATGCGCCGTTCTTCCGAGGGTGCCAGAGGGGCTAATCGCTTTGGTTTACGCCTGAAGTCGAGCGCGGGCGGCTTCTGCTCAATCTTAATGCGACCTATAGCGGAGAAACCGAGAAACCCGTTCACACGGCTGATAATTTCGCCCGTCTCGTGTTGTATTTGCAGGGCCGCAAAACCTTCACAGGCGATAATCAAGGTGGCGGGACTGAAAGGATCGTCTTCGCGTAATCGTCGAGGCCAATTTATTCGCAACGGCCGCGATGATGCGCCGATTGCCGGTCCGACGATATCCTCCCAAGATTGCAGAAGCGAAAGATTAATACCCGCGCGCTTCTGCAACATCGGGTCCATCAGACGCGACGTCATATCTGCCAGCGGGCGAAAGCCCCGTTTTGGTTTTGGTTCGCTCATCGCGTCCCATTATAGCCCCGAAACCACTCAACAAACAAAGGGATACCTTCATCGAGCGTGGTTTGAGGACTGAAACCGAGATCGCGCGCTGCAAGTGTTATATCCGCATAGGTGCGCGGAACATCCGCTGCGGGCATGGGCTCCAGCTTGCGGATCGCCTCTTTACCGCATGCTTTTTCAATGGCTGCGATGAAATCGTTGAGCATCACAGGGCGATTATTGCCAAGGTTATAGACTGGCGCGGTTTCTTCCGGGTGTTCAAGAATGCGCTTTATCGCACCCAATACACCGCTCACGATATCGTAGACGAAAGTGAAGTCGCGCTGCATTTCGCCATTATTGAAAACGCGGATCGGCTCGCCCTTCAAAATGGCTGATGTAAACAGCCATGGCGCCATATCCGGGCGACCAAATGGCCCATAGACGGTGAAAAATCGAAGACCTGTAGAATGAAGGCCGTGAACATGTTTATAGGAGGCGGCTAGAAGTTCGCCTGAACGCTTGGTCGCCGCATAAACCGAAACGGGATGATCCACTGGGTCACTTTCGGAAAACGGGATTTTCTCATTTGCACCATAAACCGATGACGAGCTGGCATAAACCACTGGCGGTCGCTTTGCGAGCTTAAGCGCGGTCTCGAAAACCGTTACCTGCCCCATGACATTGGCTGATACATAGGCCGCTGGATTTTCGATCGAATAACGAACGCCTGCCTGTGCCGCAAGATGCACAATCACATCCGCATCGCGGTCCGTTCCAATGGCCACAGCAAAAGCGTTCGCGTCCGAGATATCGGCCTGTGCGAACCGGAAACCATGACACGAATGCAGCTTTGCAAGACGTGCTTCCTTGAGATCCACCTGGTAATAATCGTTGAGATTATCGACCCCGAGAACTTCCCAGCCCTCATCAAGAAGACGCACAGCCGTGTGAAAGCCGATGAAGCCAGCGGCACCTGTGACGATAGCTTTCATAAACCCTAGTTCCCGCGAATATAGTTTGAGAGGCCTGCTCGACGCAAAGCCATGATACGCCGCGATGAAGCTGCGTTGAGTGCTGCAATGAAGAACATGACCGAAGAAATGGTCACTTCATGCAAGAGCGGATTATGCAACATGCCGTAGCTTCCGCACACCACAGCGAAGTAAACCAAGGCGCGCCGCATACCCCAGCTATCAGCATTCCGCCAAAGATGCACAAAGATCGAAAGAAAGGCAGCCATCATGAAAAACAACCCGATGATGCCATCGTTCAATAGTTCATCAAGGATCGTATTGTGGACGTGACGGAAGCCTTCGAGCATCGACGCCTGCTCACCTGCTTGCGCCTTAACCGCATCCATTTTTGAATAAGAGCCAACGCCCGCTATGGGATTGTGTTCGATGACTTTAGCAGCGCTCTTCCACATGACCTCGCGGATATCTGCCGAAATCTTATCTTCCCACTTAGAACTATCGCCGCTGTCATAATATTCGGCCATCCCAGAAAACCGCTTGGAAAGAATATCGCCAACAGGTCCTACAATAATGAGCGCCGCGAGTGCCGCAGCGAGCGCGGCATAGACGGCTCCTTGGTGCTTAACGCTCAGACGACGGAGGAAAAATATAATCTCCACAGCCGCAAATATCGGTAAGACAACAATCACCGCGCGTGTTTCCGACGCCAGCACCGCAGCGAGTCCCAGCACGAGCCAGTGGGGGCCATTTGGAAGATAACGTGGCGCTTTAAGAATAGGGATTCCTGCAGATATTGCCGAAACGCCCGCAACAAATGCGAACACTGCCTCATTTCCACCGACACCAATACGACCACCTTGTGTCAATACAAGATAAAGCACAGCGAGCACTGCCATCACAACACCGGCGCGCGCTCCCAATACATAGGCGCGCAGTGGATTGCGAACCAACAACATACCTGGACCCGCAAAGGCAAACACTGCGATCAGCAGCGTATAACCAATTTGGCGGTTATCGTTGAACGGTTCACCACGGAAAAGAATAAGGCTGAGTGACCAAACTGCGTAAAGCAGAATGAAAATGTAAAATTTCTTAGCAAAAAGACGCGTAGTCGCATGACGTGCCGCGCTGAGATAAATACCAATACATGCGAATATGAAAAGGATGAGCGGACCCAACCCCAGGCGAATAGGCATCGAAGCTGAAGCGATCCCTAATGCCCAATGGTCCACTCGACGGCGAACAAGAAATGATTTTTTTAGAAAACCCACTTACACCTCTTCCACACCATTTCGCCCAAGAGCGTATGCGATTCGCCTGACATAGTCAGTCGCTCGAAAGAAAAGTGTGCTTAGTCTTTTGTATGTCGGCAGACGCGTTTTGGCGTACCCTTTCCTACCTTGTGCAATGGTGGAGATCGCCACATTGGAAAGAGCTACTACAGGTTTGTCGGTGGTGAAAATTTCATAATCACCCGCCCAACCACGCTCTAACGCGACATCGTATGGAAGGCTCATCGGTTTGATCGCGGATAGAAGGCGTCTCGCACCGTCCAATGTAACAATATACGCGGCAGAGCTTCCTGATGGCCCGTGTAGGCAACGCCCGATGGAAAAGCACTTATCTATAGAACGAAAGCCTCGGAAAGCAGCCGTACGGTGGTTGACGAGTTTAATGACATCCCACCCCTTCAATCTGCACGCCTCTGAAAGAAATGGCATGAACTCAGGTGTAAATTCGACATCGTCTTCTACAATTACTGCGAAAGGCTCATCCGCAGCGATGATTGCTGCAAGTGCCCTGATGTGACTGAAATAACAGCCAATCTCGGCAGGCATCGCAATTTTTCCATGTCTGCGACGAAAGCCAGCGTCGTCAAAACCCACCAACTCGTCATCGGTCAGCAACTTACCTTCGACTGCCTCAACGCGACGAACATCAACTGAAAACTTATTGGCACTCGCTCGCAAAGCATCCCATCTGTCCTGGGAGCGTGCGAGATTTATGACATATACCGGGACAGAACTAGCCACGGACTCTCCTTATTTCACATCTGCTTCCCGCCTCACTGCCGTGAGATCTATCGCATGCCATA
The DNA here is from genome assembly GCF_025846885.2 of Brucella sp. HL-2. Taxonomy (NCBI): domain Bacteria; kingdom Pseudomonadati; phylum Pseudomonadota; class Alphaproteobacteria; order Hyphomicrobiales; family Brucellaceae; genus Brucella; species Brucella sp. HL-2. The sequence goes on from NZ_JAOYTK010000013.1 coordinate 10,760, forward strand.
AAAGCACAAGAAAGCGATGCTACGCATTAATTTCTATCAATTCTAAACAAAGGTCTTTAATCAGAGTAGCGAGAGTTTCCCAACGTTTAAATCATACCGATCAAATGCTCCACACACCCGATAGTACTAGAACTGGACAAATTCTTGACTGGTATGACCGACACCATCGCATCCTACCTTGGCGTGTAACACCAGTTGAGCAATCGCGCGGCATTAAGTCGGACCCATACCGGGTGTGGCTTTCAGAGATAATGCTGCAACAGACGACAGTTGAAGCGGTCAAATCCTATTTCACAAAATTTGTTGAGCGTTGGCCGAATGTTGCGGCTATGTCTGCGGCGAGCGAAGACGATATTCTGCGCGCATGGGCAGGCCTTGGTTATTATTCACGTGCGCGCAATCTCAAGAAATGCGCAGACCTTATTGCGGCAAATTATGGTGGCAAATTTCCCTCTACTGCGGCTGATCTAAAAGAGCTTCCGGGTATCGGTGATTATACTTCCGCGGCCATCGCAGCTATCGCGTTCGGTGAGCCCGCAGCAGTGGTCGATGGCAATGTTGAACGCGTAATCTCACGATTATTCGCCATCGACACACCCCTACCCGCTGCCAAGACTGAGATTCGCGCTCGAATGGGCGCAATGACACCAGTGGACAGGCCGGGTGATTTTGCGCAAGCCATGATGGATCTGGGCGCAACCATCTGCACACCACGGCGCCCTGCCTGTGCAATTTGCCCGGTGAATGACAACTGTGAAGCGCTTGCTAACCGTGACCCGGAAGAGTTTCCCGTCAAAGCGCCGAAAGCCCAGAAGCCAGTACGGACGGGTGCCGCCTTTATCGCAGTCGCAGATGACGGTTCAGTTCTATTACGTAAACGGCAACGCGAAGGTCTACTTGCCGGAATGACGGAAGTGCCGGGAAGCAGCTGGACCGCGCGCATAGATGGCGATTCCAGCATAGATGCCGCACCCTTTGTAGCGGATTGGATGTCATCTGGCAGCATCACACATGTGTTTACACATTTCGAGTTGCGTCTTTCTATCTACGCCGCCAACGATGTTGCCAAACACACAACCAATGATGGTTGGTGGTCTTCTCCTTCAGAATTAGAGGACGAAGCTCTGCCAACTGTCATGAAAAAGGCCATCACGGCCGCCATTCCAGATGCTTTCAAACGGGGGAGGAAAAGCCGTTGACCAGTCCAGTTAAACACGTCGTTTTCGATATTGGCAGAGTGCTGCTGCATTATGATCCGGAGCTCGCTTATCTTGACGCGATCCCTGATGCCACCGAACGTCGTTGGTTTCTGGAAAACATCTGCACGGGTGCCTGGAATATCGAACAAGATCGCGGTCGCAGTTGGGAAGATGCGGAAGCCCTGCTGATCGAAGCCCATCCTGACCGCAGCGATCATATCCGCACGTTTCGCCAAAACTGGAACCTGATGGTACCGCATTCCTATGATGACAGCGTTGCGATACTACGCGGACTTATTGCTGACGGTAACGACGTGACCATGCTGACAAATTTTGCTTCTGACACGCTGCGCGAAGCGCAAGGCCGTTTTCCGTTTCTCACCGAAAGCCGGGGCGTAACCGTTTCCGGCGATATTCACATGTTGAAACCGGACCGCGAAATTTACGATCATCACGTCGCGAGCTTTGATCTCGACCCAGCAGCAACACTTTTCATCGACGACAGTCCAGCCAATGTCGAAGGTGCGAAGGCCGCTGGTTGGCAAGCCGTGCATTTCACCGGCGCACCAAAACTTGCAAGCGATCTCAAAGGTCTCGGCCTCTCGTTCTGATTAGAGCGCCGTGCGCCCACTTGGGCGCACAAAGGTCGCGCTAACACTTTAAAATGAGAGCATAATTTTACCTTAAACTGATCCAAGTTTAAGGAATTACGCTCTAGAACATCTCAATTACGAAAAAGACCCCCGAAGCAATCCACTTCGGGGGTCTTTTCATCAGACTTTGTTGGAGGTCGTCCGATAGTAGTAAGCTATTTATATTTGAATTTAAGCGCCAGCCGCTGCCATCTGATCACGAATAATCGTGCGCAATTCATCAATCGGCTTCAAAGCACCGTTTTCTTCAAAGTGCCAGAACGTCCAGCCATTGCAGGCATCAAAGCCCTGCACCTTGGCACCCATGCGATGAATGGAACCAGCTTCGCCGTTGGCAGCCAGAGTACCGTCAGCACGGACGATAGCAGCATGGCGGCGGCGCGCATCAGAAAGAACTGTGCCCGGACGCAAAAGGCCTGCTTCCATGATCGAGGTGAAAGCCACGCGTGGTTCGGCGCGCTTGCCTGTCATGACAGTAAGTTCAGCCTTACCAAGTGGTTCAACTGCATCAATGCGGGCAGTTGCCGCATCGATATAGGCCTGCTCACGTTCAATGCCGACGAAATGACGGCCAAGACGCTTTGCAACAGCACCGGTCGTACCTGATCCAAAGAACGGATCAAGAATGACATCGCCTGGCTTGCTTGAAGCCATCATGATGCGCGCAAGCAACGCTTCCGGCTTTTGGGTTGGATGAACCTTGTCGCCGTTTTCATCTTTCAAACGTTCCGAGCCGGTGCAGATAGGGAACAGCCAATCGGAGCGCATCTGCACATCGTCATTGGCCGCTTTCATGGCATCGTAATTGAAGGTGTAGCCTTTGCCCTTTGCATCACGTGAAGCCCAGATCAGTGTTTCATGCGCGTTCTGGAAACGGCGACCACGGAAATTTGGCATCGGATTGGTCTTGCGCCATACGATGTCGTTCAGAAGCCAGAAGCCAATGTCCTGAAGCTGTGTGCCAACGCGGAAAATATTGTGGTAAGAACCAATAACCCAGATAGTGCCATTTGGCTTTAGCACGCGACGGCAGGCCAGAAGCCATGCGCGGGTGAAGGCATCATAGGCCTGAAAGCTTTCAAACTGATCCCAATGATCGTCAACAGCGCTAACCATCGTCTGATCAGGGCGGTGAAGATCGCCACCCAGCTGGAGATTGTAAGGAGGATCGGCAAAAATGACGTCCACCGAGTGATCCGGAAGGCGTTCCAATGCGGAAACGCAATCACCCTTGATGATAGAGTCGAGCCAAGCGGTACGCGGGGCCTCAATAGGCAACTCATGTGCAAGACGTACTAGGGACATGGGATACTCGATTACCTGTGAACGCTAAAAACTTGTCCTTATGGTTACTGAGTAGGGTAAATATGCGGTTAACGCCAAGTGATTGAAATTGTAAACCTTTTCTTAATTTGCTCGTAAAAGCCCGTATTTCCGGCACTTTGCATAACCAAGTGGCTTTGACAGTTTTCTTCCAGCCATATTAAAGCCGTCAACAAATTGCAGTTCGAAGCTCTCAAATGGCGCAATCAATAAGGCTTGGTTATTCGTTTACCCCTATGATCGCGCTAACGACCTCAACTGATTTGCGTGCCCCTTTATGTGTCAGACATGAATATCAATGAACTGCGTCACAACCGGTATTTGCGGGTTCTTTTCGTACCCTTCCGCATGCGCGCCTTGGTGCGCGGCAGTGAAATCGGCCTCGCCATTGCTGGCGCAGTCATGGGGATCATTTCGGCTCTTGCAGTCGCGGCCATTGGTGGCATTTCGCAATGGATGCATCAGGCTCTCTTCGGGCTTGCAGAAGGTGAGAGGCTTAGTTCTGCGTCGCAACTCAATCCAAGCGCCTATATTGCACCACTGGCGGGCGGTATTCTTATGGGTATTGTCATTTGGGTGCTGGCGCGCTGGCGCAAAAAACCCATCGTCGACCCCATCGAGGCCAATGCGCTTCACGGCGGACATCTGTCGCTGACAGACAGCTTCATTCTTGTGGGGCAGAACCTTATCTCCAACGGTTTTGGCGCTTCAGTTGGACTTGAGGCAGCTTATACACAGCTTGCCAGTGGCTTTGCATCACGCATTGGTCGCGCACTGAAACTGCGTCGTGCCGACTTACGCACTTTGGTTGGATGTGGTGCAGCCGCAGCCATTGCCAGCGCGTTCAATGCACCACTTACGGGTGCATTTTATGCTTTCGAGCTGATCATCGGCGTTTATTCCATCGCAACACTGGCACCGGTCGTGGTCGCAGCCATTGTCGGCATGCTGGTTACACAGGCGATCGGTGGGGCTCCGTTCGTTATCCAAATCGGACCACTGGATGGCATCGCGGCGCGCGATTATGTGCCAGCGCTGGTGCTTGGTTTTCTGGCAGCAGGCATTGCCATTCTCATCATGCGTGGTGTTACCACGGTCGAACGTATTGCACGAAAAAGTATCATACCAACCGTAATGGCTCCGGCTATCGGCGGTGCAATTGTCGGCATGATTGCTTTCGTTTCACCGCAGGTTCTGGCTTCCGGCCACGGGGCCTTGCACCTTGATCTGAATGCCAACCTAACCATTCCAGTGCTGTTGCTCCTGATTTTCTGCAAATCTCTTGCCTCAGCCATCTCCATCGGTTCAGGCTTTCGCGGTGGACTGTTCTTTGCGTCGCTGTTTCTGGGCGCTCTGACGGGCAAGCTTTTTGCAGCTGTGACCGGCATGGTATTGCCACTTTCGCTAGAGCCTGAAGTCTATGCCGTCATCGGCATGAGTTCGATGGCTGTGGCCATTGTTGGCGGCCCACTCACTATGGCCTTTCTCGCGCTCGAACTGACTGGCGATTTCCCGATTGCAATGCTGGTTCTCGGAGCGGTCGTCTCATCATCGCTTATGGTCAGAAAGACTTTCGGCTATTCGTTTGCTACCTGGCGCTTCCATCTGCGTGGCGAAGCCATTCGCTCTGCGCACGATATTGGCTGGGTTCGCAATCTCACCGTCAACCGCATGATGCGCCACGACGTGCGCACTGTGCCCATCGACACGGACATCGAGACGTTCCGTCACGACTTCCCTCTCGGCTCAACCCAGCGCGTTATCGCAGTGGATAGTGAGGGGCACTATGTTGGTATGATCCCTGTCCCGGAAGCCTATTCGGAAAGTTTCGATACGTCTGACGGTACGCGCAGCATAAGCGACTTGCTGCGTTATCAGGACCAGTTCCTGCTGCCGCAGATGAATGCCAAGGAAGCTGTTGCGCGTTTCGACCGTGCAGAGGCCGAAGCGCTTGCAGTCATCAATAATGCGCAGGAGCGTATGGTGCTTGGGCTTTTAAGTGAAGCGCACACGCTGCGCCGCTATAGCGAAGAACTGGATCGCCGCAGACGTGAGGTTTCAGGGGAAGTGTAAGCCTTATATTTGGGCGGCTTTTTAGACCCGTTTCCAACATGTCGGAAGATGCAAATTCTTTAGTAAGATTTGTCAGCCACCGGCGCAGTTCCGCGGTTCTCCGGCGTCACACTGTAATAATACGGGGTCGCAAGAATGAACGCCAGAACAACGACGATTGCGAGAATGAACAGCACAACGGACTTTCGCATAAACTTCTCCTTCACTGGAGGAAGGAAACGGTCAGCCCAGCATATCGTTCCGACAAATACGGCAAGTTGAACGGCCTTAATTTGACGCGCAAGTCATAAAAGTGTAGCTCATCGGCGGTGTTTCGGCGGATAATATCCCCCTCGTACCTCATTAGTGCGTGGTTTGATCCGAGCGGACAAAATCAGCGTTCTAACATTCTAATGTAATGCGCACCCTACCCGAAAATCGTTTCACACGTTCGGTATGCGCTCTAAAAGGCTTGTAACATGGCGGCTCCTTCCCTGATTATTTTTGACTGCGATGGTGTATTGGTGGATTCGGAAGTCATCGCGGCGCAAGTCGATGCCGTTCTTCTGACAGAAGCTGGATATCCGATTGAAGCAGAAGAAGTAGGCGAGCGCTTTGCTGGCCTTACCTGGCAGGACATTCTTCTGACCGTCGAACGTGAAGCAGGCATTCCGATATCCGCGTCGCTACTCGACAAGTCGGAAAAGCTGCTCGATGAACGCCTTAAAAATGAAGTGCAGGCGATTGAAGATATCGTCGAGGTCGTTTCTGCACTTGGGCTACCAAAGTGCGTCTGTTCCAACTCGACCAATGCGCGCCTTGAACTCATGTTGAAGCGCGTTGGTCTCTATGATCTTTTTGCGCCAAATATCTTCTCATCGCGCGAAGTCGGCACAAAAAAGCCGAAGCCTGCGCCAGACGTTTTTCTCTACGCCGCCAAGCAATTTGGTGTCGATCCAGCGGATGTCATCGTGATTGAAGATTCAGCCCATGGCATTCATGGCGCACGCGCAGCCGGAATGCGTGTCATCGGCTTTACTGGTGGCGCACATACCTATCCAGGCCATGCCGACAAGCTGACGGATGCAGGTGCTGAAACAGTGATCCATCGCCATAAGGATCTGCCGGGCGTGATCGAGGCCTTATCAATCTGGACTGACGCCTGAGGCTTGCGACGTCTCCCGAAACACATGCTTTCGGGAGAACTATTAGAGCGCGTTTCGATCTGATTGGATCAGATCGAAACGCGCTCTAATTATCTGTTTTAACGCGCATCTTTGTCCGAAAACCGTTTCACACTTTTCGGGATGCGCTCTAAATCAAAAGCGCTGGTTCAGCATTCGTCCTGCTGGACTGGCAATGCAGTGTTAAGCAGCACTGCGTTTATTCTTGCTCTTCACGGATGCATTCAGCGTGGCGAGCAGTTCTTCGGATTCGCTTTCACTCAGACCAATCATCAGTCTGTCGCCGATTGATGCGGGCTCGTCCGTCGTGACGTCGAAGATCGCCCAGGTGTCTGTCGGCTCAAGAACGCGTTCATATTTTGGTTTCATGGGCATAGACCAGAGCGGTTTCTATAATCCGCCCTATCCTCTTGGTTCGTTGCAGTTTCAATCGGAGACGACCAGCCCTTCATCAGACACAATCATCCCTGCTGAAATTGTTGTAATGCAAACCTCTTGCTTTTCACTTCACAGAAGCAGTCTAATTTAATTAGAATCTTATAGATTTGTTCTATAGTTAAATATCTATTTCGCCGCCGGAGCCTTGCTACGCCCGCGTCTTTTGGATGGGGTAGCATTCCCCACAAGCGCTTGTGCCGCTGTTGCGTCAACAGGCCTTCCGAAGAACCAGCCCTGCCCGAACAGAGTATCGCAAATACCGCGAAAATAGTTAGCCTGAGCTTCTGTCTCGATGCCTTCGACGACAATATCCAGACCGTGCTCATGCGCCATCGAAATAATCTGTGGCACGATTGAAACTGTACCGCGTTCATCACCGACTGTACGCGTGAAAGCCTTGTCTATCTTGATGGCATCGACCTGCAGCTCGCCCAAATAGGCAAGATTGGAATAGCCTGTGCCGAAGTCATCGATATAAATCCGATGCCCCCGCTCACGCAGTTGTTTGATACCTTCGGTGGCCTTGGAAAAATCGACAGCTGTACGCTCCGTCAACTCCAGTCCGATTTGTTGGGGCTTGATATCAAATGCGCCGAGGCGCTGGTCAAGTGCAGCCATAAATGCCGGGTTCTGCAGGTCACCTGCCGTCATGTTCACATTGATGCGCAAAGAACGTTGCTGACGCAAAAGCTCGCCCATCTCCAAAATCACCTGATCGACAACATACAAGGTGATACGATCTGCTATACCCGCTGCTTCCGCACGCGCAATAAACAGATCAGGCGGCACGAAATCACCCTTTGTTATCTCCCAGCGGATCAGCGCCTCAAAACCCGTAACCTTGCCGTCCCCTATGTTGACGACAGGCTGATAAACCAGTGTGAGGCTCTTCGCCGCCAGCGCCTTTTTCAAGAGTGAAATCAAGGATCGGTCGCGATTTCGATAATAGATCCAGGCTGCGCCAAGACCGCCGCCAACAAACATTCCAAGAGCAGTAAAAACAAAAGGCAGGAGTCGGTCCGCCTCAGCATACCAACTCTGCGATGTCACGACCGAAATACAGATTCCCGTAACAGGGTCACAAGCTTTTTCACGCAGAATATCGTCCGAAATGCCAAACAACCGACCGCTGCCTGTCGGAACAAAACTGTTTTGGATATTGCCGGGAAACGCCTCGGGAAAACTGTATAGACGCGCAAACTGCGTTCTGTCCGCGCTTGTCAGAAAAACAACGAAATTATACTGGGAAACGTGCAAAGCATCAAAAGCAACCGAGCTTAAAACGACATTGGCTTCGTCACGTCCAATGACGGGGCCGTGGCTGCCAGGCGTAATCAAATCATGATCGCCATAGACATAAGTGCCGTCCTGTAACTTCACCTCTTCAGTGGAACGCACCTCGTTAGTGTCAACGTCATTCAGAAGAGTGGAACATTGAAGTCGTTCATTAACGAGACGGCCGATATCTTTGATGTGATAGCCAGCAAACAGCAGCTCACGTAAATAACGTTTATCCTCGTCAGAGCAAATTGCATAAGGAGAACGGTTGGCCTGCTCCAACGTTTTCTGTGCGGACGTTATGATGCGATTGGCCTGTGACATGAGCACAGACATATAGGCATCCATGTTCCGTTCTTCGTCATGAAGCTGAAACCAATTGCCAGCCCATTTTCCAGCAATCGCACCGAGCAGCAGCATAACGGCGATCAGGACATAAACAGGCGATAAAAAAGACCTGCGCTGAAGCACCATCAGAAAACCTGCCGTTCCAATATCGACAATAGGGAATCCAGTCTAAAACATCTTTCTCATGCCACTATGGCGCATAAAATCAAATAAAGGAAATAACTATTATTTCCAGTATTCTTTATAAAAAGATCGAACTTATCTTTTAGTAGCCTTATATAAATAATATACAATATAAAGCTGTAAAATTCATCAGATCTATAAATGACAAACGTAAACAAATCGCAAGTTAAAAAAGAGGTGCGCGCAATATCAGCGTGCACCTCACATGATCTCGGCTAGAGCATTTCCTGTTAAAGATGAATCGTAGAAAATGCTCTTAAGGCTCACTAGTTACTTCGTGTTGTACGGACCTTCATCAAAGCCCACATAAATCTGGACACTACGAGCGCTATCCGACGGAATTGAAATTCCCTTGTCGTTGAACACAAATTGCGTCGCACCGCCGCCACTGGTCACATTCACAGTCTGCTTGTGCAGCTTGGAATAAATCACCTTGTCGCCCTGAAGTACTGCAACGCGCACTGGCATGGTGATGTTGCCGCTCTTGTATTTCGGGCCGGGCACAACCTTACCTGCCGCAGCAACATCAAGATTGATTGTTCCATCAGTGTATTGGCAAGCACGAGTAGTATCGGTCAAAGCCGCCTGATAAATGACGCGGTTCGCATCCTTGTCGCCACCCTTTTCATAGGTGTTGAAATAGGCAGTGCCATCACGCAGTGAAACAGTTGGGCAGAAAGCGCGCAACTCTGATTCCTTGATACGTGTCTGGCCGGCATCGGTGAGTGAGCCATCCGCAGACTTCTGCGTGCCACTTGTCGTGCAGCCTGCGAGCGCTGCAAGCAAAACCGTTGCAAAGACTGGAAACAACGATGAACGATTCTGTATTGGTTTCTGCATAAACCGGGCTTCCCTGCACTGATCGACCTGTTCTATACCACTACAGCATCGGCCTAAAAATCGATATCGATTTTTGGAAAGCGCGGTGCGTAGTTTTTAACACGTTAGAGCATTCTTTTGCGTCCATTCGGACACAAGGCGCTCTAAACGATGCGTAGCGTGAGGGTGTTTTCCTGTTTTTTGTCGCCAAGAGCAACCCCCATCCCTACAAGGATGCTTTAATTCTTGCGGCTTTTTTAGGGACGCTCTATTGCATTGTGCGGCTAAAATCCGCATCGACCCGAAATGAAGGCCTTTGAGATGAAATATATCAGCACGCGCGGCGAAGCACCTGTTCTGGGGTTCAGCGACGCTTTGCTCGCCGGACTTGCCCGCGATGGCGGCCTCTATCTTCCACAAGAATACCCACAGTTCACTCCAGAACAAATTCGCGATTTGCGCGGAAAATCCTATGTGGATATCGCGCTGGCTGTGCTGACACCTTTCATCAACGGTGAGATTCCCCAGGCAGATTTCGAGCGCATGGTGCGTGAAGCCTACGGTTCATTCCGTCACGACGCGGTCTGCCCACTGGTTCAGACGGGCTCAAACGAGTTCATTCTTGAACTGTTCCATGGGCCGACACTTGCGTTCAAAGATGTCGCCATGCAGCTTCTCGCTCGCATGATGGATTATGTGCTAGCCCAACGCGGTGAGCGCGCCACAATTGTCGGCGCCACCTCCGGCGACACAGGCGGCGCAGCTATCGAGGCTTTTGGCGGCCGTGACAATACCGATATTTTCATCCTGTTTCCGAATGGTCGTGTATCGCCGGTGCAGCAGCGCCAGATGACTAGCTCCGGTTTTTCCAATGTTCATGCTCTTTCTATCGAAGGCAATTTCGATGACTGCCAGAATCTGGTCAAAGGCATGTTCAACGATCTCGAATTCCGTGACGCGATTTCGCTGTCTGGTGTAAACTCGATCAACTGGGCACGCATTATGCCGCAGGTGGTCTACTATTTCACAGCAGCACTGAGCCTTGGCGCGCCCGACCGTGCCGTGTCCTTCACAGTGCCAACCGGCAATTTCGGCGATATTTTTGCAGGCTTCGTTGCCAAGAAAATGGGTCTTCCAATCGATCAGCTCATTATCGCTACAAACGACAACGATATTCTCTCGCGTACGCTGGATAGCGGTGCCTACGAAATGCGCGGTGTCGAACAAACCACATCACCTTCGATGGACATCCAGATTTCGTCCAATTTCGAGCGTTTGCTGTTTGAAGCTCATGGCCGTGATGCGGCTGCGATACGCGGCCTGATGCAGAGCCTGAGGCAATCGGGTGGTTTTACTATCTCCGAAAAGCCGCTTTCTGCCATTCGAGGTCAGTTTTCAGCAGGCCGTTCTACGGTTGCGGAAACTGCGCAAACTATAAAGTCCGTGCTGGAAACAGATGGTTATCTGCTTGATCCGCACTCGGCCATTGCTGTTAAGGTCGCTCGCGAAAAAGTGTCCGGGAGTGCACCAATGGTGGTTCTGGCGACAGCCCACCCGGCAAAATTCCCCGATGCCGTAAAGGCTGCGTGCGGTATTAACCCGGAACTTCCGGCATGGCTTTCGGACTTGATGCAACGAAAAGAAAGTTTCACAGTTCTTCACAACGAGCTGAAAATCGTGGAAGAATACGTTCGCCGTCATTCTCGGGCATAAAATACGAGTGCTCTAACAGAGAATAAGAACGGGAACCCGAATGGGACTATGGGAGCATTTTGCTTATGGGTGTTGAAGTAACGCGTCTTTCCAATGGCTTGACCATTGCTACAGATAACATGCCGCATGTGGAAAGCGTCGCGTTGGGTATCTGGGTCAAGGCAGGCGCACGAAACGAAGCTCCGGATCGGCATGGTATTGCCCATCTGCTTGAGCACATGGCTTTCAAGGGCACTGAGAAGCGGACGGCCTGGCAGATCGCCTCGGACATCGAAAATGTTGGCGGCGAGATCAATGCTGCGACGAGTGTTGAAACCACGTCTTATTATGCGCGTGTCCTACGCAACGACATGCCTCTGGCGATCGATATCCTCTCAGATATTCTGACCGCTTCGAAGTTCGATGAAGCGGAGCTTGAGCGCGAAAAGCAGGTCATCATGCAGGAGATCGGTGCTGCGCACGATACGCCTGATGATATCGTCTTTGACCGCTTTACCGAAACCGCCTATCGCCATCAGCCAATCGGACGCGCCATCCTTGGTGAACCTGACACGGTTATGTCTTTCACTTCGGACGACCTGCGCCAGTATATCGATGAACAATACAGCGCCGACCGCATGGTGGTAACGGCCGCGGGCGGCATCGATCACGATCAATTCGTGAAAGAAGTTGAAAAGCGTCTTGGCGGTTTCCGCGCCCACAACACTGCGCCAACGCTTGATCTCGCCACCTATGTTGGCGGTGATTTCCGCGAAAATCGCGAATTGATGGACGCGCAGGTACTGATCGGCTTTGAAGGCCGTGCCTATCACGTTCGCGACTTTTATGCCTCGCAGCTTCTCTCGATGATCCTCGGCGGCGGCATGTCCTCGCGGTTGTTTCAGGAAGTGCGTGAAAAGCGCGGCCTTTGTTATTCGGTCTATGCTTTCCATTGGGGCTTTTCCGATACTGGTCTGTTCGGTATTCATGCCGCGACGGGCCGCGATGAGCTCGTTGAGCTACTTCCGGTCATTATCGATGAATTGCACAAGGCGGCGGATTCCATCAGCCTTGAGGAAGTCAATCGTGCCCGTGCGCAGTACAGCGCAAGCCTGCTCATGTCGCAGGAAAGCGCTGCAAGTCGTGCAGGGCAGATTGCACGTCAGTTCCTGCTCTATGGTCGTCCGGTCGCAAACAGTGAACTGATGGATCGGCTCTCACTGATCACTCCAGAACGACTGAGCGACCTTGCCGGACGTCTGTTCCTTGACAGCAAGCCGACGATTGCTGGTGTTGGTCCTGTTGGTCGTCTGATGAGCTTTGAAGGGCTCACCGATGCTCTCTCGACCAGCGCGCATACAAGGAAGATTGCCGTTTAGAATATCAAGGAAGCAAGGATTTTGGGTTGCCCCGGATAAATTGGGCGAGACTGTTGGGTTTTTAAATTTTAAACAACATACTCGCTCATCCCATGTTTCCTGACTTCCGTTTATCAACACGAGAACCCGCATGATCGGCCTGCCATTCCGGCGCAGCAATCCGACAATCCTCCGTGGGAAGCGCATTTACTTGCGCGAGCCATTGATGACCGACTTTGCAAGTTGGGCCAATGTGCGCGAGCAAAGCCGCGCCTTTCTCACCCCATGGGAACCGACCTGGGCCGATGACGACCTGACCAAAAGCGCTTTCCGTCATCGATTGCGGCGCGTGCAGGAAGAAATGTCCGATGGTACGGGTTATCCGTTCTTCATTTTCCGCAATGGTGACAACAGGCTTTTGGGAGGCATTACGCTTGGCAACATCAAGCGTGGTGTGGGCCAGAGCGGCATGATTGGCTATTGGAGCGGCGTATCGGTTGCCGGCCAGGGCTATATGACCGAAGCCTTATCAATGGTTATCCCCTTTGCATTCGGGGAACTGAGGTTGCACCGGATTGAAGCTGCCTGTATTCCCCATAATGTACGTTCGATACGGCTTCTCGAAAAAGCCGGATTTCAGAGAGAAGGACTGTTGCGCTCCTATCTCAAAATAAACGGCTTCTGGCAGGATCACCTGTTATTCGCCCTTTTAGAAAGCGACATACGCATGACCAATGGCAAGGTTGAACGCTCGTGAACGGTCTTACAGACAGGTTTTTTTCAGCCTTCACGCGTCTTCTCGCGCTGATCGTGCCCGCGTTTGTTGCCATTGCGATCTTTTCTACAATTCACGCCTTTGCCGTTGAACCGATAAAAATCTCGAAAGAGGACACCGCCCTCGATCTTTCGCGCGCTGTTGAACTGCTGCGCAATCAGGGTGAGAGTGTACAGGTTTCCACGGCCCCCGGTGCGGATGGTATTGTGCGTCGTATTGAGGTGCAGGCCGATCCTAATTCTAACGCATCTGGTGACTGGGCCGCTTTTTCCATCGCCAATCCAACAGCCGAGCAGATTGACCGCCTGATCGTGGCTCCACATTTCCGCCTCGTCGGTTCAGGCGTGATCTGGCCTGATCTCGGGTCGCAGCGTATTTCATCCATCACACCAAGCGAGGGCTTTGCGCTCGACCGGCAGCCCAGTGCCGATGCTGATGTTTTTCGCATTACGATCAATCCGGGGACAGTCATAACGTTTGTTGCCGAGCTCTCATCGCATAATCTTCCCCAACTCTATCTGTGGGAACCTGAAGCGTACAAGGATGCGGTCAACTCCTACACGCTTTATCGCGGTATTCTGCTTGGCATTTCCGGCCTTCTAGCGCTGTTTTTAACGATTCTCTTCGTTGTTAAGGGAACCTCGCTGTTCCCGGCGACTGCTGCGCTCGCATGGGCTGTTCTTGCCTATATCTGTGTCGACTTCGGCTTCTGGAACAAGCTGATGGAGATAACGCCCGGCAATGAGCAGGTCTGGCGAGCGGGTACCGAAGTGGCACTTGCCGCCTCTCTGGTGATTTTTCTGTTCACCTACCTCAATCTCAACCGATGGCATGATCATTTCAGTTACGGTGCCGTGACATGGGTGCTGGGGCTGATCGCGCTTGCAGGCGTCGCCGTATTTGATCCGCCAGTTGCATCTGGTATTGCGCGCATGTCGCTGGCGCTGACTGTTGCCTCCGGCATCTTCATAATCGGTTATCTGGCGGTCAAAGGCTACGACCGAGCGGTAATGCTCATTCCCGCCTGGTTGCTAACGCTTATATGGTTGCTCGGCGCATGGATGGCTGTCTCTGGCCAGCTCGACAACGATATTGTTCAGCCTGCTCTCGGCGGTGGTCTGGTCCTCATTGTGCTTCTCATCGGCTTTACTGTCATGCAGCACGCTTTTTCTGGCGGTGCACTTCAACAGGGCCTGCTTTCAGATATGGAACGGCAGGCACTGGCTGTCATTGGTGCCGGAGACATTGTCTGGGACTGGGACGTGCCGCGTGATCGTGTTGTGACAACGCCTGATATTGCGAATTACCTTGGCAGTACCGCAAGTTCGCTGCAAGGACCGGTGCGCAACTGGCTGCCCGCCATGCATGCCGATGATCGTGATCGCTTCCGTTCCACGCTTGATGCCATTCTCGAAAACCGGCGCGGACGCATCGGACAAATTTTCCGTCTGCGCGCCAATGATGGCCATTATCACTGGTACGCACTGCGCGCCCGTCCCGTTATCGGTTCGGATGGCGAAATCGTTCGCTGTGTCGGCACATTGGTGAATGTAACTGAGCAGAAAAAAGCTGAAGAACGCCTCCTGCACGATGCTGTGCACGACAATCTAACCGGCCTGCCAAATCGTGAGCTGTTTCTGGATCGTCTCAGTAACGTGATGAACATGGCGCGCGGCGAAAGCAGACTGCACCCGACCGTTTTCATCATCGACATCGACCGTTTCAAGCAGGTCAACGACAGTCTCGGCATGTCAGCCGGGGATACGATCCTGCTGACCATCTCACGCCGCCTGTCGCGCCTAATGAAGCCACAGGATACGCTTTCGCGTTTGTCATCCGATCAATTCGGCCTGTTGCTCGCATCTGAAAGCGATCCGGGGCGCATCGCATCTTTTGCAGAAGCGCTACGTCAGGCGGTCCGTTCGCCGATTGCCTATGCCAAGCGAGAAATCGTGTTAACGGCATCGGTCGGCCTGATTACCTGGACGAAAACCGCAGCCTCTGCGGAAGATTTTGTCAAAGACGCGGAACTGGCCATGCATCAGGCCAAACGCTTTGGCGGCGACCGCATTGAGCCGTTCCGCCCTGCGTTCCGTGCAATCGGCAGTGACAAATTGCAGCTGGAATCCGATTTGCGCCGTGCCCTTGAGCGCGATGAAATCAGTCTGGTCTATCAACCGATTGTCCGGCTTGATGATGGCACCATTGCGGGCTTTGAAGCACTGATGCGCTGGGAACATCCGCGCCGGGGTGGAATTTCTCCGTCCGAGTTTATTCCGATTGCCGAAAGCTCTGGCCTCATCGTGCAACTTGGACTGTTCGCCATTCAGCGTGCGGCAGAAGACCTGTTTGCATGGCAGGAACAGTTCCCAAAACTCGATCTCTTTGTATCGGTTAATCTGTCGAGCACCCAGCTGATCCGGCAGGATTTGATCAATGATGTGCGCTCAGTTCTCTCGCGCATTCATCTCACGCCCGGCAGTCTCAAGCTTGAACTGACGGAATCCGTGCTGATGGAAAATCCGGAACAGTCGGCACATGTTCTTGCACGTCTGAAAACTATGGGTGTGGGTCTGTCGCTTGATGATTTTGGAACCGGCTATTCTTCGCTGGCCTATCTGACGCGCTTTCCGTTCGATATCATCAAGATTGACCGCTCGTTCGTCAAAGGCGATCAACCGCAAAAGACCACCCTCCTGCGCTCCATCGTCAGCATGGCGCATGATCTCGGTCTTGCCGTTGTGACTGAAGGCGTCGACAGTGAAAGTGACGCTCTTCAATTGCGTCAGATGGGCTGCGAATATGTGCAGAGCTTCATGTTTGGTGAGCCATCGAGCCGAGAAGATGCGACGCGCATGATCCGGGAACAGCTGGACGCAGCTGCGGCTTAAAGCATTTCCAGCATAAAGTGCGAAGCGCTTTTGCGTAGGATAATGCGTACAAACAAATAGTTAGAGCGGCTCCAACTATTCAGTCTTAACTGAAGCCGCTTTAAGTCCTACTTTTACACGATAATTATTCAGGCATGACCAGCTTCGGAAACGAGCCGTGCCATGTCGATACCCATTCGGTTCATCAGTCGGTCGTATTTTCCGGCAATGTCACTGTCAAACAGCATATCCATCGGCGCCGGGCAGGTAAGCCAGCCATTTTCTGCAAATTCCAGATCAAGCTGGCCGGGGGCCCAGCCGGAATAACCCAGCGTCATCAGGGCTTGTATTGGCCCGCTGCCGCTATAGATTGCGCGCAGAATATCGACCGTTGCCGTGAGACAAACGTCTTCTGTAACCGGCATCGTGGAATCGACCATGTAATCGTCGCTATGCAACACGAAACCGCGAGTCCGGTCGACAGGCCCGCCATCGCGGACAACCATATGCTGCGCCCGCGGCGGTAGCATGATCAGATCTTCATCGTCGATGACACCAATCTGACGAAGAAGGTCGGGGAAACCAACCGGCTGGACCTGATTAATGATGAAACCCATCGCGCCTTCTTCTGAATGGGCACAGATATAGACCACAGCGCGGGCGAAGCGCTCGTCATTCATTCCGGGCATTGCGAGCAGGAATTGCCCGTTCAAGAAACCCTGCTCCTGGTTTGGCTTCCTGAGAATGGTCATGTCTATGAAGGTAGCAAGACTGCGGCAAATGACAATGAAATTCGTGCGATCTTTCTCTAAACGTCAAATACACTTGATTTCGGATTGCCTAGTGAAACAAACTGACCTCTAAAAACACAATTAAAGATTGAAAGAACTGCCATCGTGCTCACGTATTTAGTTGTATTTTGGGTGATTATTTTTTGTCTCTATTCGATTTATGCGCAGATCAAACTCTCTCCACTGATTGATTTTATCAGACAAAGCCCGTCAATGACAAAGGCGATTGGTGATGTGTCAGATCTCTATTACATTTTTACGATGACCCGCGGCAATTACAGCTTCGCCCGCTATCTTTTGCGAACCCGCGTACCACCGCCTGAAATCGCAACACAATTTGCCGACTACAGCCAGTCACGCACCACATCCAACATTGCACTCTTTTTACATGTTGCAATGGGCGTAATCATTGGCCTGAGTGTGATAATCAACCTGATCCTGAAACTCTGAACAACAATCAGCAGGCACAAACTCAGCCTTGATAGAAACATGATTTTCCATCAATCTCGACGCATGAAATTACGCGTTTTTCTGACCATGACTATTGTTTTGACCGCAGCCTTCCCCGTGCTGGCAGCAACGTCCGACTGGGCGGAGACGCCGGGCGGCAAAGTCCGTGTCGTTCTCGAAGGGACCAAACAAAACGATGAACTGCGCGGAGCATTGCAGATTGATCTGAACCCTGGATGGAAAACCTATTGGCGCAACCCGGGTGACGCAGGTGTGCCGCCGCAACTCAATCTTGAGGGCAACAGCTCCGCACGGATCGATTTCCCCGCGCCCGTTAATTTTGGTGCCGGTGACGAAGGCGGTATCGGTTATACGCACCCTGTCACGCTGCCACTGACATTTACCGTCAAACCGGATGAAGAGCGGCTCAAAGGACATGTATTTCTCGGTGTCTGCCAAAAAATATGTATTCCGGTGCAAGCCCAGTTCGATTTTCCGCTGACTGCGAAAGATACAGCACAGTCACCACAAACCATTGCTGCGCGCACAATCGTCGAAACAGCCTTTGACCGCCTTCCCGCACCTGCCACGGCTGCTTTCGGGGTGAGCGGTGCAAAGCGGCATGCGGATAAGGCCCTGTTCGACATTGCCCTGCCGGATGACCGAGCATCCGCAACGCTTTTTGTGGGAAGTGATCAGGTCAGCCTTTCGGAGGCAGTAGCCGATAAAAATTCAAACAAGTCGCGTTTCACAGCGACGATCTATAGCAAAGCCAGCGAAGGCGCTTTGATCGATTATACGCTGGTGCAAAACGGCAAGGCTGTTTCAGGACAGATACGGCTCGATTAGAGCGATTTAACCTTGGTAATCAGCAATTTGAAATTGTCGAGCGAACCATTATCGGCTTAAGTGTCGTCGCCATGTTTCATGCACTGGCAATCGAGTTCAGACATTCATACAGGTGGGCAATGACGGCACGAGCTCACCTTCAGGAGAAAAACGATGACGATCAAAGTTGGTGAAAAGCTGCCCGCAGCAACCTTCAAGGTAAAGACCGCAGACGGCGTCAAGGAAGTGACTACTGACGAAGTGTTTGCTGGCAAAAAGGTCGTTCTGTTCGCGGTTCCCGGTGCTTTCACGCCGACCTGCAGCCTCAATCACCTGCCGGGTTATCTTGACAATCGCGACACCATTCTTGCGAAAGGCGTCGATCAGATCGCAGTCGTTGCAGTGAATGACGCTTTCGTTATGGGAGCATGGGCACAGAGCACCGGCGGCGAAGGCAAGATCCTATATCTCGCAGATGGTTCAGCCCTTTTCACCAAAGCTCTTGGTCTGGAACTGGACGCAACTGCAGGCGGCCTTGGCATTCGCTCGAAGCGTTATTCGGCAATCGTTGAAGACGGCGTCGTCAAGACCCTCAACATCGAAGAACAGGCTGGTCAGGCCGCTACTTCAAGCGCTGCAACCTTGATTGAACAACTCTAACGCGCTTTGAAGAACGTCTTTACGCGCCTTGCTTTTCCGGCAGGGCGCGCATTTCGCGCGTCAGCCACTTTTCGAGTGCCAGCGTGTCCGGTTGCCCTGCCCTGTGAGGTGCAATCCAAAGCAGCATTCGACGCGGTCCCGGACGAAACCCAAATGGCGCTACAAGGCGTCCCGATGCGATGTGCTCGGCAACCAGCATATGCGGCACGACGGCTACACCCAGCCCACACAGTACCGCCTGTATCAACAGATAGAAATGATGGAACGTGGATTTTGGCTCAGGTGCCGGGAAATCAGTATTCGCAGCCTTCTGCCAGTCTGCAAATGCTTCCAGACGCGTTTGCGTGGCAAGTACCGTTGCTTGAGCCAAATCGGCAGGTGTTATGAGCGGACATTGCGCCAAGTAGGATGGTGCGCAGACCAAACCGATCTCCTCACGCCCCATGTCGCGGATTACCGCATCCGCCGGCGGCTCAATAACGCTTGATCTAATGGCGATGCCGATTTTATCCCGCATAAAATCGATGCGATCATAGTTCATGTTGAATTGCAGTTCGATGTTGGGATAGCGCTCATGGAAGCGTCCGATGCGCGGAATGATCCACTCCATCATGATTGAAGACGAGCAAGACAGCGTCAGCGGTCCCGGCTTCACGCGCTCGATACTTGCCTCAATTATAGAAAAGGCACTGGCCAGACCTTCTGCCAGCCGCGCGCCCTCCGGCGTGGGATCGCTCTGTCGCGCGTTGCGTGTAAGCAGCAGTACACCGAGTGAGTCCTCCAGTGATCTTATCTGACGACTAACCGCACCGTGCGTCACACATAGCTCCTCTGCGGCCTTTGTCATTGAATGATGGCGCGCGACAGCCTCAAACGCTTTCAGCGCATTCAAAGACGGCAATGGGCGCATAGTAACTCCTGTTCGCATCTGAGCATACCTGTGAGGTTATATCACAAATGACAGACAATAAATCGATTGCGGCGGCATGTCGCATTCTTTAGCTATCCACCCTATTTAGGGGCTAAAGCAACGCTGGAATCCATTATATCGTTCGATATGTATTCACGCAGTCTCTTTAGCTTCTCTTAATACGCAAGCAGGGAGGAACTGCAATGCAGCAAAAATCTCACGAAATGACGGCAGTTGAAAAGTCGGCGATATCGAAAATTTCGATCCGGCTGGTTCCGTTCATCGCGCTGATGTTCTTCATCAACTTCCTGGATCGTACCGCAATTTCCTTTGCTGGTCCGAACGGGATGACCACCGATCTTGCGCTCACAGCAGCCCAGTTCGGTTTTGCCGCCGGCATCTTCTTTGTCGGCTATATCATTCTCGAAGTCCCGAGCAATCTTGCGTTGCACAAGTTTGGCGCACGCAAATGGCTTGCCCGTATCATGGTCACATGGGGCATTGTCGCGATCCTGTTCACATGGGTTTCAAGCGCAACCGAGCTTTACGTCCTACGCTTCCTGCTTGGTATTGCTGAAGCAGGCTTCTTTCCCGGCGCAATCCTGTTCCTGTCGACCTGGGTGCCTTCGCGTCATCGTAACAAGATCCTCGCGCTGTTCTATCTCGCACAGCCGTTGACGACTGTGATCGGCGCACCGCTTGCCGCACAGCTGATCGGCATGCACGGTGCTTTCGGCCTTGAAGGCTGGCGCATTATGTTCTTCGGTGTTGCGGCTCCGGCTATCATCGTGGGTATCATCACCTGGTTCTACCTGCCTGATACGCCAAACGACGCCAAGTGGCTGAACAAGGATGAACGCGACTGGCTTAATGGTGCGCTTGCTCAGGAAGAGAAGATTAAGGAAAAGGTGCATGGCAGCCATAAGACTGGTCTTGCTCTCGCAGACAAGCGCGTATGGCTCCTGTCCATCGTCTATTTCGGCCTGATTTACGGCCTTTATGCGCTGGCGTTCTTCCTGCCGACCATCATTGGTGGCTTTGAGCAACAATTCAATGCGAAGTTTGACGTATTCGATAAGGGCCTGATCACCGCAATTCCATATCTGCCCGCAGCATTCGCTCTTTATTTCTGGAGCCGCGATGCAGCCAAACGCGGCGTACGCCCATGGCATATTGGCATCCCAGCACTTGTGGGTGCGATTGCAATCCCGGCCGCTCTCTTCATGCCAACGCCTGCAACCACGATCCTGATGATCACCGTGACTGCCTGTGCGATCTTCTCGGCTCTGCCGAACTTCTGGGCTATTCCATCTCGCTTCCTAAGCGGCACAGCAGCTGCCGCAGGTATCGCGCTCATTAACACAATCGGTAACATTGCGGGCTTTGCGGCGCCCTATATTACGGGTCTCGTCAAGGATTGGACCGGCCTTTATGAGATGCCGATGTTCATCGTTGGAGCTGTAATGCTGGTATCATCATTGCTGGCCTTCTCTCTGACCGGTCGCCTCAAAGATCCAACAGAGCTGCAGCAGAACAAATAATCAGCATCAAAGTAAAAAGCCGCGCTGTGTTCCAGCGCGGCTTTTCAATGGCCCTAAACCCTGTAGTCACTACTTCACCTGAAGCGACTTGTATCCGTTATATTTGAACGGCTCCATGCCTTCACGAGCTAGCTCGTCAGCGCGTTCATTCTCAGGATGACCCGCATGACCTTTGACCCAGTGCCACGTCACCTTATGCGGCTTGCGCACCTCATCCAGCGCCTGCCACAGCTCCGCGTTCTTGACCGGCTTCTTGGCTGCGGTTTTCCAGCCATTGCGCTTCCAACCCTCAATCCAGCCGGAAATACCGTCACGCACATAGACACTGTCTGTGTAAAGATCGACTTCACATGGCTCTTTCAACGCCGATAGCGCTGAAATTGCTGCCATTAGTTCCATGCGATTGTTGGTAGTGTCTGCCTCGCCACCCTTCAGCTCTTTCACATGGCCATTCCAGCGCACGATAGCGCCCCATCCACCAGGGCCGGGATTGCCCGAGCAGGCACCATCTGTGAAAGCCTCGATATGCTTCACGCGGCAGCTCCTGCCAATTCAAGCCCGTATTCGGTTGCCGATGCAACCTGACGGTGGAAGCGCATACGACGCACATATTCCATCGGGTCTTTTTTCATCACGAAGCTACCATCTGGGACGGTCAACCAATCATAGAGACGGGTCAGCATGAAGCGGACCGCCGCGCCGCGAGCCAGAACTGGTAGAGCATCAATCTCAGCAGCAGACAGCGGGCGCACTGAATTATAACCGCGCAGGAATGCAGCGCCCTTGGTGAGATTGAAGGAGAAATCCTTCTCAAAGCACCAAGCGTTGAGGCAGACTGCCACGTCATAGGCGAGAATATCCGTGCAGGCGAAATAGAAGTCGATGAAACCCGACAGCCTGTCCCCGAGGAAAAACACATTGTCCGGGAAGAGATCGGCATGAATGACGCCTTCCGGCAATCCCACCGGCCAGTTCTTTTCCAGATAATCGAGATCGCCCTCTGCCTCAGCAACCAGTCCCTGCTCGACACTGTCGGCACGTTCTTTCGAAAGATCCCACAACGGACGCCAGTCAGGCAATGTCAGCCCATTCCGGCGGCGCATAGTGAAATCTTCACCAGCCAGATGCATTTCAGCCAGTCCACGACCAACTTCTTCACAATGTGCGACAGTGGGTTTGCGCATCCACATGCCTTCAAGAAACGTCACGATTGCTGCTGGACGGCCTGCAAGTTCACCGATCGTCACACCATCGCGGCGCACTACAGGCTGCGGGCATTCCAGACCGCGCTTTGACAGATGCTGCATCAAATTCAGGAAAAATGGCAGCTCATCGCGATTAACGCGCTTCTCATAAAGGGTAAGAATGAAAGAGCCTATCGTCGTGTGCAGAAGGTAATTGGTATTCTCTACCCCTTCTGCAATGCCCTTATACGAAGTCAGGGCACCGATGTCATATTGTTCAAGAAAAGAACCGAGCTCGATTTCATTGATATCTGTATAGACGGCCATGCCGTTTATTTCCCCATATTCATTACGCTCATAATACCCAAAAACCGCCGCGCACCTTTCGGGATGCGCTTGTTTCTATCGCGCATCTTATTCGAAAACCGTTACACACTTTTCGGGATACGCTCCAACTTAGGAATACCGACAACCCGGTTTTCACCGTTGACGAATGCCATATCCTGCACCGTCAGCTCAACATCGCGGATTTCACGATTGACGAGGAAATTCTCGGTTTCAATTGTCGTTTCTGCCAGTTCTATTTTGACAGTGAAACGGGCCTTGAAGGCATCCATAATCTCATCAACGATGATTTCGGGCGCAGACGCGCCAGCGGAAAGACCAACCACCGAAATATCGCCGACTTTGTCCCATTCGATGTCGCTTGCGCGCTGCACGAGCATCGACATGCCCGCGCCAGCCTTTTCGGCCACTTCGACAAGGCGCTTGGAGTTAGAGGAGTTCGGAGCACCCACGATGAGGAAGAGATCGCAACCGGGAGCGGCTGCACGCACGGCATCCTGGCGGTTTGTCGTGGCGTAGCAAATGGATTCCGCAGCTGGTGCGGTCAGATTTGGAAAGCGCTGCTGCAATTCTTGGATAATACCTGCAGTGTCATCAACCGAAAGCGTGGTCTGCGTGACGAAACCGAGGTTGTCTGGATCGGCAAACTCTATCTTGCGCGCGTCTTCAACTGTCTCGATGAGAGTAACCGTTCCATCCGGTAATTGCCCCATCGTGCCAATCACTTCGGGATGACCGGAGTGGCCAATCAGGATAACGTGGCGACCAAGGCGCTGATGGCGCATTGCCTGCTTGTGAACCTTGGAAACCAATGGACAAGTCGCATCGAGATAAAAAAGGTTCTTGGCTTCAGCATCAGCCGGCACCGATTTTGGCACGCCATGGGCAGAAAAGACGACCGGCTGATCGCGATGTTCCGCAGGAATTTCATCGAGCTCTTCAACAAAAATTGCGCCCCGTGACTGCAAGCCTTCAACCACATAGCGGTTGTGCACGATCTCGTGGCGCACATAGACCGGGGCGCCATATTTCTTCAGTGCCAGCACGACGATCTGGATCGCCCTGTCAACGCCTGCGCAAAAGCCGCGCGGGCCGCAAAGGCGGATTTCCAGAGGGGGGCGTGTATCAGTCATGAATCGTGCTCGCTGGGTTCGGCGTGAGGCGCGAATAGATATATAGGGCGGGAGTTGGGCTGCAACGAGGCCTTTGTCAACCCTTATCCACCTTCCGATACCGCCAGAACCACGTTCCGGCAACCCCTAACAGAGCCAAAGCAAGCCCATACCACGTAACTGCATATTGCAGATGGTTGTTGGGAAAATCGATGATCGTGACCCCGCCAATCGGCAAGCCGCCAAAGTTTGGCTTGTTATCCGCATCGATAAAGAACGGCACCGCATCGTCAAGCGAAGGGATATCAGCGCTTTCTGCCATCGCCGACCAATCCTTCCAATAGAAGATATTCTTGGCGACATCGTTGTCTGGAACGAAATAGCCGGGCTTGGCGTTTAACGGATCGCGGGCCAGTCCTGCCACCGTCACTGGGCCATCCAATTGTCCGTCGAGGCGAGTTTCGGCATCCTTTTTCTCGTAAGGCACAAACCCACGATTAACGAGCACAAACCGACCATCTTCGAGCATTAGCGGCGTGTAGACATTGAAGCCCGGCTTGCCATCATAGGTCGAAAGAAAATGCCGCTCGCCCTGATGCATGAAGGTGCCCGAAACTGTCACAGGCCGGTATTCAACCGTTCCCTCTTGGCCATAGATTTTTTCCATCTCGGCCAAAGGAAGCGGGGCTTCATGGACCCGCTCTTGCGTGGTAGCAAGCAGCGCTTCTTTCCATTGCAGCCGCTCAACCTGCCATGTTCCCAACGCCAGCAGGATCACAAACGCGATAAGGGATGCAATAAGTATCCCCCATGGAAACCGTTGCGGCTTTTGTGTTTGGGTCATTTACCATCGTCCAGACGCCCCTGAGACGCCTTGTTGCGATATTGCATATTAATCAGAATACCCTTGATGCAGCGCATGGCAACCAAGCTTAGGATAATGGCCAGCGGCACCCACAAGATGAAATGGACCCAGAGCGGCGGTCCGTAATTGACTTCCATCCACAAGGCCGCGCCAACCACGATAAAACCGATGAGGAGAATAACGAAAGCGGCCGGACCATCGCCTGAATCCGCAAAGGAGTAATCAAGCCCACAGGCCCGACATTTGGGGGCGACTGTGAGAAAGCCGTCAAACAGCTTCCCCTCACCGCAGCGAGGACAATGTCCCCTGATCCCGCTTTTGACCGGATCGACCGGCGGATAAAGATTATGATCCGACATCACACCCTCCAAAACGCACCAGAAAAGAAAAAGCGGCCGTGTTTCCAGGGCCGCTCTGCAATCTTACCAGCTGATAAATCAGCCGCCGTGCATCGGTGCGCCCCAACCGCCCCACACATAGATCGTGAAGAACAGGAACAGCCAGACAACGTCCACGAAGTGCCAATACCATGCAGCCGCTTCAAAACCGAAATGGCGTTCAGGTGTGAAATCACCACCCATCGCACGGAAGAGGATAACCAAAAGGAAGATCGTTCCGATGATGACGTGAAAGCCGTGAAAGCCTGTTGCCATGAAGAAGGTCGCACCATAGATCGAGTCTTTGAACTCGAACGGTGCGTGAATATATTCATACGCTTGCACGAATGAAAACAGCACGCCCAACACAACCGTCAGCGCGAGGCCTGTGATCATGCCTTTGCGATCTTTGTGCAGCAATGCATGATGCGCCCAGGTCAGTGTCGTGCCCGAGAGCAGCAGGATCACTGTGTTGTAGAGCGGCAGATGCAGCGGATCGAGCACCTCGATGCCCTTCGGAGGCCACTGACCACCCGTGAATTCAGCGCGCGCAACCTGATGCACTTCGTTCGGGAAAAGGCTCGCATCGAAGAATGCCCAGAACCATGCCGCGAAGAACATGACTTCCGACGCAATGAACATGATCATGCCATAGCGCAGATGCAGCGAGACGACGCGCGTGTGATGTCCTTCGTGACCTTCCTTGATAGTGTCGGCCCACCAAGCGTACATGCAGTAAAGAACGATTGCGAGGCCGATGAAGAAAATCCATGGCGTAACAATGTTCAAACCGAAGAACTTGAGTTCGCCGGAGTTGATATAACGCATCCACGCGATACCGCCGATGGCAAGCACAAATGCACCTACCGAACTCAGGAACGGCCAGGGGCTCGGCGCTATGATGTGATAATCGTGATTCTTCTCGTGAACGTCGGCCATGTCTCTCCCCAAGGCTCCTCTCTGTGCCTTCATACCTGAGTTCATTGAGAACATCAGGTAATTCCCTTTTCATTACAACAATAGAGCGGCTTAGCTCTTTTGTCTTTGCGGCATTGTGTGCCGCGTTATTCTCTATGTTCAGCTTCCGTTATTGCCCGTTGGCGCAACCTTTGCGTTTGCAACAGGCTTTGGCTTATCGATCGGGAAGAACGTGTAGGACAGCGTGATCGTCTTCACGTCCTTTAGATCGGGATCGTTGACGATCTCTGGATCAACGAAAAAAACAACCGGCATTTCCATGTCTTCGCCCGGTTGCAAAGTCGTATCGGTGAAGCAGAAACATTCGACCTTGTTAAAATAAGCGCCTGCACGACCTGGAGCAACATTGAAACTCGCACGGCCATAAGTTGGCTCATCAAAGAGGTTGCGTGCTTCGTACTTGATCATGGTGGTTTCGCCGATGCGCACGGTTACTTCGCGCTCAATAGGCTTGAAATCCCAAGGCAGGCCATTGGCCGTATTGGCGTCGAAACGCACCTTCATCGTCTTATCAAGAATGGTATCGGAATATTGCTCGACGCGTTGTGTCGTGCCGCCATAACCAGTCACCTGACAAAAAATCCGATAGAGCGGCACAGAGGCGTAAGCTGCGCCAATCATGCAGACAAAGAAAGACAGGCACGCGATCGCAACCGTACGATTGGAGCGATTGAGGCGTTTCTGCTTTTCGTCAACCTTCTGCTGATCTGCCATTCTATCCTCCCAGATCGAACCCTTTATCAGTTCACTTAAAAATTAGAACGGACGTACCAGAGCGTTTGCTCCCAGCTTGGCCATTGTGCCCACGTAAACGAGAACAACGAACAGAGCCAAAGCGATAGCAAGCCCCCAGGAACGGTTACGCTGGGCTTTTCGCTGCTGCGCCGTTGGTGTAACCAGCTCCAGCTCCTCGCTATGCGGCTTCTGTACGGAATTATCCATCAAATCACTCCAAAGGCTGTCAGCAGCCTGATTGCCAGTGCTTCCACGAGCAAAACCGCAAATACCGCCGACAAATAAATCAGCGAGAAGCGGAACAGTTTGCGCGCTGCAAGCAGCATTTGCGTATGGCTTTCCGCAACCCACATGCGCCATGCATAGTAGACGAATGCCACACCGAGCAGCGTGGAAATCACACCATAAGTGATGCCAGCAAAGCCCAATAAGTAAGGCAGTACGCCAACCGGCGCCATGATCACGGCGTAGAACATCGCCTGTCGGCGGGTCGAAAGTTCGCCCTTCACATTCGGCATCATAGGAATGCGTGCGGCTTCGTAATCATTGCTCGAAAACAACGATAGTGCCCAGAAGTGCGGCGGCGTCCACAGGAAGATAATCATAAACAGAACGACACTGTCCCATGTGATCTCGCCCGTTGCAGCAGCCCAGCCGATCATCGGAGGAAAAGCACCAGCCGCACCACCAATAACAATGTTCTGCGGTGTCGAGCGCTTGAGCCACATAGTATAGATGACAGCATAGAAGAAAATGGTGAAGGCAAGCAGAGCAGCGGAGAGCCAGTTGACCATTAGTCCGAGCGTGATAACCGAAAAGACCGACAGCGTTAGGCCAAAAGCCAGAACCTGATTGGGCGCGATCACGCCAGCAGGGATCGGACGATTGCGCGTGCGCTTCATCACCGCATCGATATCGGCATCGTACCACATATTGAGTGCGCCAGATGCGCCAGCACCAACCGCGATGCAGAGGATGCTGATCGCAGCCAGAACCGGATTCATATGGCCGGGCGCAAGCACCAGACCGACAAGTCCGGTGAACACCACCAGCGACATGACACGCGGCTTCAGCAGGACGAGATAATCCCGTGCAGTCGCCTCTGAAAGAGCGAATGCATCGTCGGAAACCGTGTTTTTTTCCACCAGAGACATTAACTTCAACAACCTCGAATTCACCGGGCCGATGCTGCACTCTGCCCTGAGTGCACACCAGCAATCCAAAACGACTTTACCTCCCGGAGATGCATTCACTCCGATCGGAAGCGCTGTTCTTGAACGTCAACCGGCTACGGACGGATCTAAATGCCGACCGCACATATCACAGTTTTGTTCAAGGGCGAACCCCTTTCCGGTGCTCGCCCTTTGCACAATTACTTTATACGCGGCAGTTGTTCCCACTGGTGGAACGGCGGAGGCGAAGAAAGCTGCCATTCCAGCGTCGTTGCACCTTCACCCCATGGGTTTGCACCCGCTTCACGCTTCTTCGCGAATGCCTCGAAGACATTGTAGAGGAAGATCAGCACGGCAAAGCCCGAAATGTAGGAACCGTAAGACGACACCATATTCCAGCCCGCATAAGCATCCGGATAGTCGATGTAACGACGTGGCATACCGGCAAGACCGAGGAAGTGCTGCGGGAAGAAGACGAGATTAACGCCAACGAAAGTGACCCAGAAGTGCAGCTTCGCGGTGAATTCGTCGTACATATAACCGCTCATCTTCGGGAACCAGTAATACCAGCCTGCGAAGATCGCGAACACTGCGCCCAGCGACAGCACGTAATGGAAGTGTGCCACAACGTAATAGGTGTCATGCAGTGCGCGGTCGAGACCGGCATTGGCGAGCTGAACGCCGGTAACACCACCAACAGTGAACAGGAAGATGAAGCCAATCGCCCACAGCATCGGTGCACGGAAGGTCAGAGACCCACCCCACATCGTCGCGATCCAGGAGAAGATCTTGATACCCGTCGGAACCGCAATAACCATCGTCGCGAAGACGAAGTAGCGCTGCGTATCGAGCGACAGACCGACCGTGTACATGTGGTGCGCCCAGACGACGAAGCCGACAACGCCGATCGCAACCATGGCATATGCCATGCCGAGATAACCAAATACTGGCTTGCGCGAGAAGGTTGAAATGATGTGGCTGACAATACCGAAGCCCGGCAGGATCAGAATATACACTTCAGGGTGACCAAAGAACCAGAACAGGTGCTGATAAAGGATCGGATCACCGCCACCATCTGGCGAGAAGAACGTCGTTCCGAAGTTACGATCGGTAAGCAGCATGGTGATGCCACCAGCCAGAACCGGAAGAGACAGCAGAAGCAGAAACGCCGTTACAAGCACAGCCCATGCGAAGAGCGGCATCTTATGCAGCGTCATGCCCGGAGCACGCATGTTGAGGATCGTTGTGATGAAGTTGATCGCACCGAGAATCGACGACGCACCTGAAATATGCAGCGCTAGAATAGCGAAATCCACTGCAGGTCCGGGCTGGCCGGATGTCGAAAGTGGCGGATAAAGCGTCCAGCCACCACCCGGCCCCCAACCGCCTGCCGGACCTGGCATGAACAGCGAGATCAGGAGAAGCGTGAGTGCAGGCGGAAGAAGCCAGAACGAAATATTGTTCATACGCGGAAACGCCATATCAGGCGCACCGATCATCAGCGGGATCATCCAGTTGGCGAAACCACCGATCAGCGCTGGCATGACCATGAAGAAGATCATGACCAGAGCGTGCGCCGAGGTGAACACGTTGAACATATGCTTGCCAGCATCGAGAGCAGCATCGCCCTCAACGCCATAAACCATTTGCGCCAGACCATGGAAAATCTGGATGCCCGGCTCCTGAAGCTCAGCGCGCATCGCGATAGACAGCGCGCCGCCAATAATGCCGGCAATGATTGCGAAGATCAGGTACAGAGTACCGATATCTTTATGATTAGTCGAGTAAACCCAGCGCACCCAGCCTTTTGGCTTGTGGTCGTCATGGGCTCCATGCTCGTGAGCTGCTGTGCCAGCCATGGAATTCGCTCCCGTTTTTCAACAGTCTTGCGTATCGAAGTCTTTAAAGACCCGCCGCAGCCACTTTATCGTTTGCATCGCCTTCAAGATCGGCTTGAAGCGCCTTGTTCGCACCCGGGACATCCGAGGCCGCAGCCGTCAACCAAGTGTCATAACGCTCTTTCGAGACGACACGAACGGCGATCGGCATAAAGGCATGGTCCTTGCCACAAAGCTCGGAGCACTGGCCGTAATACAGGCCTTCCTTGTCAGCTTTGAACCAAGCCTCATTGATACGGCCCGGTACAGCGTCCATCTTCACGCCGAAAGCCGGAATAGTCCAGGAATGGATCACGTCGGCAGCTGTTACCAGAAGACGCACCGTCTCGCCAATTGGCACGACGACTTCATTATCGACAGCCAAAAGGCGCGGATAACGAGCGTGATCTTCCTTGCCGGCAGCAGCACGGTCGGCATCCTTGAGAATGAGCGAATCAAAGCTGACCGGCGTTTCGGTCTGATATTCATAACCCCAGTACCACTGATAGCCGGTCGCCTTAACCGTCAGTGTCGGATCCTCTGGTGAATATTGCGCTGTCAAAAGCTGAAATGACGGCACTGCCAAGAAAAGCAGAATGATCACCGGACCCACGGTCCAGACCACTTCGACCGCCGTATTGTGGCTGGTCTTGGATGGGTTTGGATTTGCGCTCGCGCGGAACTTAATCACGCACCAAATAAGCAAAGCCAGAACCAGCAATGTGATCGGAATGATAAACCAGAGCGTATATCGCTCAAACCAATGAATCTGCTCGGCAATACCCGTCGCAGCTTCCTGAAATCTTATCTCCCATGGACGCGGCTGATCCGCAAAAGCGGCACCGCTCGTCCACAGCAATGCGAAAGCACCAACGACGGCACCCCTCGTTGTGGCAACAATTTTATCCACCAGAACTCTCTCCCTTTTCGCCCTTTCAGGCTGGACGCCGGACGTTTAGACGGCCGTATCCCCCGTCAGCGTTCAAATCACACCTTAACGCACACCGCAAGGAAGGCGAATATGTTCCTGTGCGGCATTTTTGCGCGCAACCCTGCGTCAGAGCCACGCATCCCGCTCATTCAACAAAGCATCACAAGCCCTAGCTAAACTTGGGAAAACTTGGGAAAAACCACAGAAACACATAATGAAGCCATGATTTAGCAAGAGGTTTCCTCTAACGTGCCGCGTGATAATGGATGCAACTGCCGGGGATGCATCTGGGATGCAATGCCGGTATCACCTTTGCGATTATGGCTCGGAAGCGACAATAGCTTTTCACCGCCTGTTTCGGAGGGTAACGTCCCGGTGATTCGATCTGGAGATTTCATGATTTTCCGTACATCCGCCCGCCGCTCGATTTTCCAGCGTCTTGCCATCCTCGCAACGGGTACCGCTGTGGTACTCGCAGCTGCAGCAATGCCGTCTGTCGCGCAGGAAACTCCGACGCAGCTTCCAGCACCAACACAGGCCCCGTCGCAATCGCAATCTGCGACACCGCAGCAAAGCGGCACACTCAAGTCGCAGCATGGCGCGTGGGCGATCCTTTGCGACACGCCTGCAGGTGCCAAGACCGAGCAATGTGCGCTCATTCAGAATGTGGTTGCTGCCAAGCGTCCTGAACTTGGGCTTTCGGTCGTTGTCCTCAAGACCGCTGACAACAAGGCCCGGATTTTGCGTGTTCTTGCACCACTCGGCGTCTTGCTGCCAAATGGTCTCGGCCTCAATGTCGACGGCAAGGATATCGGCCGCGCCTATTTCGTGCGTTGCTTTGAAGACGGCTGCTATGCAGAAGTTATCCTTGAAGACGAGTTGCTCAATACCTTCCGCAACGGCAAGTCTGCGACCTTCATCGTCTTCCAGACACCGGAAGAAGGCGTTGGCATTCCTGTAGATCTCAAAGGTTTTGGTGAGGGCTTCGACGCCTTGCCTTGATAAGATTCCGGCGCCGACAGGCTGCAAACCGCATTCCGTTGTGCTTCCTGTGCTCGTGTACCTTTACTGCGGTTCCAGTTAATATTGAATCGTTGGAACCGCTGTAACTATTTGTTTTTGCGCATTTCCGAGCGCAAAACCGGTTCCCACTTTTGCTGGAAATGCTTTAAGTACATTGCGTTCCGGTTCTCGCGGCCAACGATTTTCGCCTCGCCATCCCCAGAATCGCGACACTTCTTAATCTCAAGGTTGTTCTCAACCGATTTAGCGCTTACATCCTGTGGCAAACACATGCCGCAGGATTATTTTTATGAAGAGCCTGATCGATAGCTTCGACGCCAACCGTGACGATATTGAACGCCTTGTTTCGCAGAGCCTGAAAGGCAGCGATGATGGCGAACTCTTCATGGAGTATCGCGAAGCGGAGGCGCTTGTCTTCGATAATGGACGGCTGAAGACCGGCACTTTCAATCAGGATCAGGGTTTCGGCCTGCGCGCCGTTGCAGGCGAAGCCATCGGCTATGCGCATGCAGGTGATTTGTCGCTTGCAGCCCTCAAGCGTGCGTCTGATGCGGTTTCCGCAACACTGACCGGTCATAGCGGTACCTATGCGGCAGCTCCGTCCGGCACCAACCGCCATCTTTATACCGACGAGAACCCTATCGGCTCGCCGACCTTCGACGCTAAGGTCCAGCTTCTGCAGAAGATCGATGCTTATCTGCGCGCGAAAGACCCGAAGGTGCGGCAGGTATCTGTCTCAATTGCAGGCTCATGGCAGCATGTTGAGATTCTTCGCGCTGACGGGCATTTCGTTCGCGATATACGTCCAATGGTTCGGCTCAGCGTTTCCGTCGTTGCAGGCAATGGCGATCGTCAGGAATCGGGCTCGCATACGCTAGGCGGACGCAAGGGCTTTGGCGACTTCATCACCACCGAAAGCTGGCAGCATGTGGCCGATGAAGCGCTGCGTCAGGCGCTCGTCAATCTTGAAGCCGTCCCTGCCCCTGCTGGCACTTACGACATCGTTCTCGGCAACGGCTGGCCGGGTGTGATGTTGCATGAAGCTGTCGGCCACGGCCTTGAGGGTGATTTCAACCGCAAGAAGACTTCGGCCTTTGCGGGGCTGCTCGGACAACAGGTAGCGTCGAAGGGGGTCACCGTTGTTGATGATGGTACGATTTCAGAGCGCCGCGGTTCGCTGACCATCGATGATGAAGGCACTCCCACCAATCGCACTGTGCTCATCGAAGACGGCAAGCTCGTCAATTACATGCAGGACCGGCAGAATGCACGTCTGATGGGCATGGAAGCAACCGGCAATGGTCGCCGCGAATCTTATGCACATGCGCCAATGCCACGCATGACCAACACCTATATGCTTTCAGGAGACAAGACGCCGGACGAGATCATCGCCTCCATGAAGAAGGGCATTTATGCCGTTTCCTTTGGCGGTGGGCAGGTGGATATAACGTCTGGGAAGTTCGTATTTGGCTGCACGGAAGCCTATATGATCGAGGACGGCAAGGTCGGGGCACCGATCAAGGGGGCCATGCTAATCGGCAACGGCCCGGACGCCATGCAACGCATTTCGATGATCGGCAACGACATGAAGCTCGATACCGGCAGCGGTAATTGCGGCAAGGGTGGACAATGGGTGCCAGTAGGCGTGGGTCAGCCGCATCTGCGTATGGATCAGGTTACGGTCGGCGGCACTGCGGTTTAAAATTCCGCCATGCAGCTGATCGATAAGTATCTACCGAATTATCGCTTCAACGAAATCCATGACTGCGATGTGAACGCCTCGCCCGAGGTAGTCTTGCAGGCAGCCATAGCTTATCGACCTGAGACGGACTTGTTTTTCCGCAGCATGATTGGCCTGCGCGAATTACCCATGCGAGCAATCGCACGCTTGCGCGGACGTGAAAGCTCAGTCGCACAACCTTTCGGCCTGCATGAGTTTACCTTGCTTGAACATGAACCGGGCCAGGCACTGGTCTATGGGCTTATAGGACAATTCTGGAAGGCTAATTTCGGCCTCTTCAAAATCGAAAGCGCAGAGGCCTATCTGGCTTTCCGCACACCGGGCGTTGCAAAGCCGGCGCTTACCTTCACCGTAACCGAACGAGGTGAGAAAGCGCGTCTTGTCACCGAAACGCGGGTATTTTGCCCCGACCGTGCCAGCCATCTTCGTTTTCTGCCATATTGGTATCTGATACGCCCCATCAGCGGCCTGATCCGGAACCGAATTCTCGGTTCCATCAAAAAGGCTAGTGGATTGAATTTGACGTTTGAATCCCAACTGACACATACGCTGCTTCAAACGTCAAATTCGAAAAATCCACTAGATTCATAAACTTGCTAGTGGTCTTCTTGATTCCGACATTTGTCCGATGCCTATATCCGAGGGATGCAAATGTCGGAATCAGACCACTAGTGAGAAGGGACTGCTGCAACCGGGAGAACGTGCATGAATATAATCGCCCATGTCGAAATTCCGGTCACAGATATAGACCGTGCTATCGCGTTTTATTCCGATGTATTTCGTGTTGGTTTTGGCAAGATTGCCGAAATCCACGGTAACCGCATGGCCTATTTCCCTTTTGAGGAAGGCAAGGAAGGCGCAAGCTGCGCGCTGGCCGAAGGCGAAGTCTATGTGCCGACCGTCAACGGGGCGATCATCTATTTCAGCGTGACCGACATTGATGCGGTCATTGCCCGTGCAACCGCGATTGGCAGTGATTTGCTGTTCCCAAAGACTGCTCTTCCAGATGGTGGTTTTGTTGCCGAAATTCTCGATAGCGAAGGCAACCGCATCGCCATTCAGCAGCTATAGACTTAAAGGAACTGGCCATATCACTGAAAATCCGAACAGGCGGTGTCTATAAAGATGCGCGCGGATATGAAGTGCTCATCGTCATGAAATACCCCGACGGCAAATTTTATGGTGCTCAGGGCACAGTTTATCTTGCAGACGGGCGCAGTGATGTGCACGTTTACAAAGATCAGGATCCATGGAGACTGGTCGAAGCGATAAATTAGAGCACATTACGATGATTCAACTTGATCCAGAAATGCTCTGAGCCGGAGGAGATAATGCCTGAAACGCCATATGACTGGAGCGGAAAGCAGCCTGAAAAGCGCTCCCGGCAAAAGCGCATGATGGTAATTGCAGCAGCAAGCATGATCGCCCTGCTCTTCACACTCGCCGTCGTAGACGCGATCCTCATTCTGATCGATTGATGCTGCCGGTCTATGAAATAGACTGCGTTGGCGTAAGTTCTCCTAAAGAACTCTGGCAACGCTATCTCGATACGGTGCTTGTTCTCGACCCGGAATCCTTCGGTTACACACTCGATTCATTCTGGGATGGTGTGCAATGGGGTGGCCCCGGCTGGCCCGGCGAGTGCGAACTGGTGTTCAAGAATGTCGAAGCTTTGAGCAAGCTAAAGACACTCGGTGGCAAACCATTTCTGGAAGCTTTTCGGCAGTTAGTGGCCGATACGGACCGGTTGAAAATCAGACTGGAATGAAGAGGAAACTCTATTCTCCAGTTGCATCATATTGGGCTGAAGCCGCAACAAGCGCATCAATGTCATCGGCACAGAGAAACGCTCTCAATGTTTCAAATTTTTGTTGATCCCAAGCATATATTCCGAGGCTCAGAAGGGTATCAACAATCGATGCCGCAAAACGAGACCGAATAGGAACTGCTGGATTGCCCGCCACTATGGCATAAGGTGCAACATCTTTGGTGACGATTGCGCCGGACGCGATGATGGCACCTTCTCCAATAGTGATCCCCGGCATGATCATCGCGCGCATTCCGATCCATGCGCCATCGCCAATATTGGTGTCACCCTTGCCTTGATATGCATCCAGAATGACTTCAGGGAATGGATATAGACTGAACCAATCCGTGCGATGTGTGTGATTTCCACCCATCAGAATGACTGCTTCTGCACCAATACAAACGTAGTCGCCAATATAAAGCTGATCGACCGGCCATTGGGATTCCCAAGCCTTCAGGCTGTATTCGTCACCGTACAAGTAACGAACGACGCTCTCCTCAAATGAGTCAGTCCAAGCATTGCTGTAATAGCTGTGTGTTCCTCGCACATGGATATTCGGGTTTTTGACCGTTTCATGCAGAAGTTCGACAACAGACCAGTGCTTGGTGGGAGGACTTATGAAAGACACGGCTTCTACAACTTTCCAGAAACTTATGGGGCAGTTCTATTCGAGATGCTCCAAAACTATTCCAGTCGCGACCGGAAACCCCAGCGACAACATCAACGATATTATCAGCCAAATTAAACGCTTAAGCCACCCGCAACCGTAATGACAGTTCCGGTAACGAATCCTGATTTATCAGAAGCCAGCCACAGAGCCGTTTGCGCGATATCTTCCGGCTCGGCAATTCGACCCATGGGTGTCATTGCGGCAATCTTTGCTGGTCGATCCGGGTTTCCGCTCAACATATGAATAGAGGTATTGGTTGTACCTACCCGAATGGCATTGACACGGATACCTTCAGGTGCCAGCTCTTTTCCCGCCCCTATCGAGATGGTTTCTACCGCACCTTTGGATGCAGCATAATGCACGTACTCGCCCGGGCTTCCCAAAACCGCTGCCACAGACGAGATATTGATAATCGTGCCACCTGCACCACCATTGGCCGAGGACATGCGGCGTGTCGCTTCCTGTGTGCAATACAACAACCCAAAGACATTGGTTCTGAAGGTTTGCTCGAGCGCATCGTCCTGAAGCCCCTGGATTCGGGTGTTCTGTCCGATGACGCCCGCATTGTTAACTAGGCAAGAAACGACGCCGAGCGCCTTGTCGCAGGCAAGAAACAAGGCTTCGACGTCTTGGCGGTTCGCCACATCACTCTGAACAGCAATTGCTTTTGCACCAAAACCCTCGCAGGCTTCGACTGTGCCAAGTGCTGCGTCTGCGTCGCTTAGATAGCTGATGCAGACATCATAACCTTCGCGGGCAAAGAGACGTGCGGTAGCGGCGCCAATACCTTTGCTGCCGCCTGTCACGATAACGACTGGCCTCAAATGCTCGTCCCCCCGCTTTGATAGCGGCTATGTAGAGCGGCTCCAGTTAAAACTGAACGGCTGGAATTGCTCTATCTGTTTTTTACGCATTTACCTCACGCAAAACCGCTTCGCACTTTAGTTCAAATGCTTTAAGCCGCCGGATCTTCTTCCAGAAGTCCTGTGACGAAATCAAACAGTCCTGGACGACGGTCGCGGCGCAGGCGCTCGGCAACAATGATCCCCTTTATGCCCGAATAGGACCGCTCAAGGTCTTCATTGATGACGATGTAATCGTATTTTACCCATTTTTGGATTTCAAAACGAGCATTCTGCAACCGTGTTTCAATCACGTCCGCCGTATCTTCCGCACGGCGGTTCAGGCGGTTCTGCAATTCGCGCATGGTGGGCGGCAGAATGAAAATCGATACCACGTCAGCAGGCATTTTGGCCTGCAACTGTTCAGCGCCCTGCCAGTCGATGTCGAACAGCATATCCTGACCATCGGCCAGTGCTTCCTCAGCCGTCTGGCGCAGCGTACCATAGAAGTTGCCGTGTACTTCCGCCCATTCAATCAGCTGGTCATTGTCGCGCAGTCGCTCGAATTCCCGCTTGGTGATGAAGTGATAATGCACACCATTGATTTCGCTTTGACGGCGTTCGCGCGTCGTAACGGAAATTGACAGCGAAAGCTTCATGTCCGGATCGTTGAGCAGCTGCCGCGCAATCGTGGATTTCCCCGCACCTGAGGGCGAAGAAATCACCACCATGAGGCCTCTGCGTGCAATGCCATGTTCAACCGAAGAGATGGCCATTTTCCGTTACTCCAGATTCTGTACCTGTTCGCGAAACTGATCAACGACCGCTTTCAGCTCAAGACCGATTGCCGTAATCGATGCTGCGTTCGATTTTGAACACAATGTATTCGCTTCGCGATTAAATTCCTGTGAAAGAAAATCAAGCTTGCGCCCGATGGGACCGCCATCTGCAAGCAACTTGCGCGCAGATGCGACATGCGTTTCAAGCCGATCCAGCTCTTCCTGAATGTCCGCTTTGGTCGCGAGAAATGCAGCTTCCTGATAAAGGCGCGTTTCATCGAGATCGCGCCCAGTATCCATTAATAACGATACCTGCCCTGCCAATCGGGTTCGGATAGCTTCTACGCTACGCGACGGGTCGTTACGTGCCGCCGATGTGAGGTGCTCGATTGTATCAACATGACCTGAAAGAATGGTCAAAAGTGACTGCCCCTCATGGGTACGCGCCTCGGCAATTGACTTGAGTGCAGCTTCAAAAGCCGCAATGACTGCAGCCTCAAGGCCAGCGCGCGCATTGTCGTCTTCCGACACCTGTGCCTGATCGATAATGCCGCGCAGCGAGAGAACGCCGTCAACACTTGCCGGAGCAAGTCCATGTCTCGCTTGCAATTCTGCACCGAGCTTCAGTACTTCATCAAGCATTGCCTGATTAATGACAAAGCCACCCTGAGCTTCCGCGCGCTCCACATTAAGGCTCGCTTGAAAATTGCCGCGCGAAAAGTAGCGTGCCAGAAGCGAACGGACAGCGTGTTCAGCACCTTCCAGCCCTTGCGGCAGGCGCAGGCGCAAATCCAGCCCTTTGCCGTTCACAGAGCGCACTTCCCACACAATGCGCGCTTCATTATCGGCTGCGCCATACTGCATCGCGTGGCGCGCAAACCCTGTCATGCTCTGGAGCGCCATGCTTACATTCCTTTTTTCGGCATTCACAAAGTGATAAACCGCCCAATTACTGGGCGGTGTTTTGCTGCTGTAATTGATTTTTTTCCTGCTCAACCGCGCGCCACTTGCGCACATTGGCATTGTGTTCAGCCAAGGTCTTAGCGAAAACGTGACCGCCTGTACCATCCGCTACGAAGTAGAGGTCTTCGGTGTCGAGCGGGTTGGCCACGGCCTCAAGCGCTGCACGACCCGGATTGGCAATCGGTGTCGGCGGCAAACCGTTGATGACATAGGTGTTGTAAGGCGTCGGCTTTTCGATGTCCGACTTGAAGATCGGACGGTCGGAGGGCTTGCCCGCGCCACCGAACAGACCATAAATGATAGTCGGGTCGGATTGAATACGCATGCCCTTGTTGAGGCGATTCACGAAGACGGACGCCACATGCGGACGTTCCGACGCGATACCCGTTTCCTTCTCGACGATGGAAGCCAGCGTCACAAACTCGTTCTTGTCCTTGACCGGCAGATCAGCGCGGCGTTTTGCCCA
Source organism: Brucella sp. HL-2 (assembly GCF_025846885.2). NCBI lineage: Bacteria > Pseudomonadati > Pseudomonadota > Alphaproteobacteria > Hyphomicrobiales > Brucellaceae > Brucella > Brucella sp. HL-2. The sequence continues at coordinate 49,979 of NZ_JAOYTK010000013.1, forward strand.
CGTGTCATCAATCAGCTTCTGCTGCGAGGCAATCATACGGTTGATGATTTCCTCACGCGTTGTGCCGCGCGTGAAGTTGAGCGTATCTGTAAACAGCCCACCTTCAGGCGGCATATCTTTTGGCATGTCGCCAGCCAGAATCGGATCTGTAGAAATACGATCGAATACCTGCTTGACGGTAAGACCTTCAGGAATTGTCAGCGGATACATGATCGACTTGCCGCTGATGAGAAGCTCCATCACATCGCGCATTGTCGCACCAGCCGGGATCGCATATTCGCCAGCTTTCAGATCGTTCTCATGCCCGTAAGCGCGCATACCGTAACGGAAAATACGTGCATCGCTGACGATTTCGCGGCCTTCAAGGCTGTTGGAGACTTCAGAAACACCAGCACCGCGTTTAACGAGGAACGTCGTTTCAGCGGTCAAAGGGCCTTTGGAATCAAACTGGAGCTTGCCGAAGTAAAACAGAGCCGAAGCTCCCAGTAGCACCAGCACGATCAGCGATAACATGAAGTTCATGAAGACGACGATCTGGCTGCGCGCATGGCGCGAACGCTTGCGCGGCGGCGGCGTACCCGGTTCTGGGCGCAGAGCTTCAGAGGCAGATTTTGGCACGAAGGGCTTGCTTGCCGCGGCTTGCTCGGGCGTCACTGCAGCTTGCGGCTGCTGCTCAGCAGGATTGGTTCCGGGCTTTTCTTCTGAACTCACACCATCACCTCGTCCTGAAACCCGTGCGAAAGGGCATACAAATCAAACAAATTCTGTCTGATCACACTAAACGCAATTAGCAAGTTTAAACATTGCATCAGGTTATATTTTGGCAAAAACGCGGAGAAATCCCCGCGTTTTTGAATAGTTTAGTTTTTTAAAGCTCGATCGCTTAAGAATAACGACGCAGAACCAGCGAAGCATTGGTGCCGCCGAATCCGAAAGAATTCGACAGCGCAATGTCAATCTTACGTTCGCGCGCTTTGTGCGGCACGAGATCGATCTTTGTTTCAATCGCTGGATTGTCGAGATTAAGCGTTGCAGGCGCGATGTTGTCACGGATCGCGAGCGTCGAGAAGATCGCTTCCGCAGCACCGGCGGCACCAAGCAGGTGACCAATCGACGACTTGGTCGAAGACATGGATACCTTCGAGGCTGCATCGCCAACAACACGCTCAACGGCACCGAGCTCGATCGTATCGGCCATGGTCGATGTGCCATGCGCGTTAATGTAATCGATCTGGTCAGGCGTAATTTCTGCGCGCTTGATTGCAGCAATCATGCAGCGTTCCGCGCCCTCACCGCTCTCAGTCGGTGCTGTGATGTGGTAAGCATCACCCGAAAGACCGTAGCCGATGACTTCAGCGTAGATCTTGGCGCCACGCGCCAAAGCATGTTCCAGCTCTTCGAGAACCACAACGCCAGCGCCTTCGCCCATGACAAAACCATCGCGGTCGCTGTCATATGGACGGGAGGCTGCAGTCGGATCGTCGTTACGCTTGGTGGAGAGCGCCTTGCAGGCAGCAAAGCCCGCCAGCGAAATGCGGCTAACCGGCGATTCCGTACCACCAGCAACCATAACATCAGCATCGCCGAATGCGATCAGACGCGCAGCGTCGCCAATGGCGTGCGTGCCAGTCGCGCAAGCGGTTACGACCGAATGGTTGGGGCCGCGCAGCTTGTGCTTGATTGAAACATGGCCGGACGCCAGATTGATCAGACGGCCTGGAATGAAGAATGGCGAAATGCGGCGTGGGCCTTTGTCACGCAACGTAAGGCCCGCATCAACGATACCTTCGATGCCGCCGATGCCCGAACCGATCAGAACGCCAGTGCGGATCTGGTCTTCATCGCTTTCAGGATGCCAATTGGCATCGTCCAATGCCTGATCGGCAGCGCCGACAGCATAAACAATGAACGGATCTACCTTACGCTGTTCCTTTGGCTCCATATGGAGGTCGGGATTGAAGGTGCCATTGGTGCCATCACCAAGGGGGATGCGGCAAGCGATCTGGCAAGGCAGATCATCGACTTCAAATTCCGTGACGCGGCGAGCACCGCTGTCACCGGCAATAAGACGCTTCCAGGTCTCTTCGACACCGCTAGCAAGCGGCGACACCAGACCAAGACCGGTGATGACGACACGCCTCATATCCACCCCTTAAATTTGATAAACTTCGTTGGAGACATCCCGCAGGCGAAAAATGCCTCATACGGACGATGCTCAATCTTGATTACCGGCACGTTACCGGGCTGCAATTTGCAGCAGCCACAACCGGCTATTGGTAGTTGATGTTTTCCGGACAGGCTGCTTGCAGACGCTGACCAGAAGACAAGCAGGGCCGGGATTCGAAAGAATCCCAGCCCCGAAAGCTCAGATTAGGCAGAAGCCTTATCGATGAACTTCACAGCGTCGCCGACCGTGAGGATCGTTTCTGCAGCGTCGTCAGGAATTTCAACGCCAAATTCTTCTTCGAAAGCCATGACGAGCTCGACGGTGTCGAGGCTGTCTGCACCAAGATCATCAATGAAGCTTGCGCCTTCGGTGACCTTGTCTGCATCTACACCCAGATGCTCAACAACGATTTTCTTGACGCGCTCTGCGGTATCGCTCATGTCGGAACCTCGACCTGTTGTTAACTTGCTCTGCCTTGGTTAGCGGCATGCATGATTGTAATCAAGTTATAAGATGTCTGCCAAGTTTTGAGTTTACTCACCCTGACAGTCACCCTGTGGATATTCCTTGCGGAACAGGAAAACGGCATCTCGCAACCGAAATGCCGAAACTCTCGTCGGGCGCATTACCATGCTTCTTGAGCAAGGCAAAGCGCATTTTGCTTTTCAGAGCCCGACTTTAAGACTTTATATACCGTAAAATGCCGATTCAAGAGCCTTTAAAAGGCTTTTAAATCATAGCCATACCGCCATTGATGTGCAAAGTCTGACCTGTGACGTATGCGGCTTCGTCGCTTGCCAGATAAAGCACGGCAGCAGCAATATCACCACCAACGCCCATGCGCTTCATGGGGATGCTACCCATGATCGCTTCCTTCTGCTTTTCGTTCAGCTTGTCCGTCATTGCCGATTCGATGAAGCCAGGAGCTACGCAGTTAACCGTGACATTACGGCTTGCGATTTCCTGTGCAAGAGACTTCGAGAAGCCGATGAGACCCGCCTTGGAAGCGCAATAATTGGCCTGACCTGGATTGCCGGTCACGCCAACAATCGACGTGATATTGATGATACGGCCCTTGCGGCGGCGCATCATTGGATGGGTCAGTTCACGCGTCAGATTGAACACAGATGTCAGATTGACATTGAGAACCGCATCCCAGTCCTCATCGCTCATGCGCACAAAAAGACCGTCGCGGGTGATACCCGCATTGTTGACGAGAATGTCGACGCCACCCATTTCCTCCTCTGCCTTCTGGCCGAGAGCCTTTACGGCTTCGCGATCAGACAGGTTGGCAGGGAAGATGAAAGTACGGTCGCCGAGTTCAGCAGCCAGTTCTTTTAGTTTTTCTTCGCGTGTGCCGTGCAGACCGACGATAGCGCCCTGCGCATGAAGCGCGCGGGCAATCGCCTCGCCAAGACCGCCGGTTGCACCTGTGACGAGAGCCTTGCGGCCAGTCAGATCAAACATCTCAGATCCTCTTAAGCATTAAGTGCAGCAACCGCCGCATCGATTTCTTCGGCCGAGCCAACGGTTGCGCCAGTCACATCCTTGGAGATGCGGCGTGCAAGACCAGTCAGAACTTTTCCGGAGCCTACTTCATAAAGCGTCGTCACGCCATTAGCAGCAAACCATTCGATGGTTTCGCGCCAGCGAACCTGACCCGTGACCTGTTCAACGAGCAGATCAGAAATTTCATTGGCATCCGTCACAGGTGCCGCACGCACGTTAGCAATCAGCGGCACAATAGGATTGTGCTTTTCAACGGAGGCCAGCGCCTCCCGCATTGCGTCAGCAGCGGGGCCCATAAGCGTCGAATGGAAAGGTGCCGATACCGGTAGCATGATTGCGCGCTTGGCACCCTTTTCGGCAGCAAGCGATGCCGCCAATTCCACTGCAGCCTTGGAACCTGAGATAACCAGCTGACCGCCGCCATTGTCGTTGGCGATTTGTACCGAGCCAGAAGCCCTCGCTTCCGAGCAAATAGCTTCAACATCGCTATGCTCAAGACCGATTATCGCAGCCATTGCGCCTTCGCCGACTGGAACTGCCTTCTGCATTGCATTGCCGCGAATGCGCAGGAGACGGGCCGTATCCGCCAGTGAGAATGTTCCTGCTGCACAAAGTGCGGAATATTCGCCGAGCGAATGACCCGCTACATAGGCAACCTTTTCTTTCAGCGAAAACCCGCGCGCTTCCATGACGCGCAATGTGGCGATGGAGACCGCCATAAGTGCGGGCTGCGCATTAGCGGTTAGTGTGAGTACATCTTCAGGACCTTCGAACATCGTGGCAGAGAGTTTCTCGCCCAGTGCCGCGTCCACTTCCTCGAAAACAGCGCGCGCCTCAGCTAACTGTTCGGCCAGAGCCTTGCCCATGCCTACTGCCTGGCTACCCTGTCCTGGAAAGGTGAATGCTACTGCCATGAATGCCTCACTTGATCTGACAATTTTGCGCGATGTGCCCCAGCATAGGTTGAAAAGTCAAGTAATTGTCGGTTTTTCGAGGTTATGCGGCTTGCAAACCCGGGGAAAAACACGTATTAGCCGCCCGTTCGTTGCTGGCATTAGCTGGGGGCTGAACGGAGGAGCGGTCGGTTCTTCAACTATTTGTTGGACTGTCCGTGGAAGTCTAAAGCGCTTCTGCCTCCCGTGTCTCCGCTCTCGATTGTCTTTACCCAGCGTCCTTTCTTCTCCGGTTTTCCGGTATAAGAGAAGTCGCAGAGGCTTAGCCGTTAGTGTCAGCATGATGTAACAGAAGAAAGGCAAAGCCAATGGCTCTTTATGAACATGTGCTTCTTGCCCGCCAGGACATTTCCCAGCAGCAGGTCGACGCTCTCGTCGAACAGTACAAGGGTGTCCTCGAAGCTAATGGCGGCAAGGTCGGTAAGGTAGAAAACTGGGGTCTTCGTCCCCTCACCTACCGTATCAAGAAGAATCGCAAGGCGTATTACACGCTCGTAAACATTGACGCTCCGGCAGCTGCCGTTGCTGAAATGGAACGCCAGATGCGCATCAACGAAGACGTTCTGCGCTTCCTCACTGTTCGCGTTGAAGAACACGAAGAAGGCCAGTCGGCTATGCTTTCGCGCCGCGACGACCGTCGTGAACGCGATGGTGACGACCGCGGCCCACGCCGTCCACGCGAAGGCGGTTTCGACCGTGGTGATCGCGGCGACCGCGGTGATCGTGGCCCACGCCGTCCACGTGACAACGAAGCTGGTGAAGGAGCATAATCATGGTTGATATCAATCAGATCCCGACCCGTCGTCCTTTCCATCGCCGTCGCAAGACGTGCCCGTTCTCCGGCGCAAACGCACCGAAGATCGACTACAAGGACATTAAGCTCCTGCAGCGTTACATTTCGGAACGCGGCAAGATCGTTCCTTCCCGTATTACAGCTGTCAGCCAGAAGAAGCAGCGCGAACTCGCCAAGGCGATCAAGCGCGCTCGTTTCCTCGGCCTGCTTCCATACGTTGTGAAGTAAGATCTGAGTGAACTAAGACTTTTTGTGAGGCGGCAGTTTATGCCGTCTCACAATATTCCCCGGATGCGATGGGCGTGACCGGTGTACTAAAATCCCAAGTTGGGGTGAACGCGACTTTGTCCGCACCTCTAACTGCAAAACCGGCAATCCGGAGCAGGACAGCGAGTTTATGAAATTCAACGGAACCATCATTGGTGTCGGCATATTGGCGGGGCTTGCCTCGGCATTGATGTCGTCCGGCGTTATTGCCCAATCGGGAATGGCGGTGGTTCTCTATTTCCTGACACCGCTGCCTATTTTTGTTGCCGCTCTTGGCTGGGGTTCGAGCGCAGGGCTTGTTGCTGCTGCTGCTGCCACCATTGCTGTCGGCATTTTTGCGGCTCCAATGGCCGCATTGCTTATGGCGCTCACCAGTTACGCACCTGCTGCAATTGGTGCATATCTTTCAGGCCTAGCCCGTCCTGCCTCCGAACTCGGCGGTCCAAAAGACGTCATGGTCTGGTATCCGCTTTCGGATATCGTCTTCCGTCTGGCTTTGATGGTTGCTGCAAGTTTTATCGTCATCGGTATCATTCTGGGTTTCGGGCCGGATATGGCACGAGAACTCGCAAACACGCTGATCGACCGCCTTGCCGAAGCCGACCCACAATTCACTGCGACCGATGAAATGCGCCAAAGCGTCAGCGCGCTTCTGATGGTGGCACTGCCAGCAATCCAGCCAGCGACATGCCTCGCTATTCTGGTCGGCAATCTCTATTTGGCCCTGCGTCTGACTGCCCTTTCGGGTCGTCTGCGCCGTCCACGTGATGATTGGCCTGCAACAATGCGTATGCCACGTCAGGCACTGCTTGTTTTTGCCGTGGCTCTCGCAGTTGCGTTTTTGCCCGGCGCCGCCGGCCTCATTGCCACGGTAGTTGTTGGGGCACTGAGCTTCGGCTTTATGATCGCAGGCCTTGCGACTTTCCATCACCGCTCACGCGGAAAAGCATGGCGACCAGTCGTGCTGTGGTTCGTCTATGTGGCGATCATCCTGTTCGCATTTCTGCTTTTCATCTTCATGGTTTTCGGTCTTTTCGATACATCGCGCGGCGCGCCAATCTCGAAAATCCCGAATACTGATAACCAATAAACTCATTGAGACACTCGAAAGGAAACTCAAATGGACGTTATTCTTCTGGAACGTATCAGCCGCCTCGGTCAGATGGGCGACACTGTTAAGGTCAAGGACGGCTTTGCCCGTAACTTCCTTCTGCCACAGGGCAAGGCTCTTCGTGCCAACGAAGCCAACCGCAAGAAGTTCGAAGGCCAGCGCGCGCAGCTCGAAGCTCAGAACCTTGAGCGCAAGAGCGAAGCTGAAGCAGTTGCAACCAAGCTCAACGGCGAATCGTTCATCGTTGTTCGTTCGGCTGGTGAAACCGGTCAGCTGTACGGTTCGGTTTCGACCCGCGACATCGCTGACATCATCACTGCAAATGGCTTCAACCTGCACCGCAACCAGGTTGAACTGAAGCAGCCAATCAAGGCAATCGGCGTGCATGACATCGTCATCTCGCTGCATCCTGAAGTCGAAGTTACGGTTTCCGTAAACATCGCTCGTTCGACTGAAGAAGCCGAACGTCAGGCAAAGGGTGAAGACCTGACCTCAATCGAAGCCATCTACGGCATCGAAGAAGCACCTCTTGCTGAAGAAGTCTTCGACGAAGGCGAAGAAGGCGAAGATCAGGCTTAATCTGCCCTGCTCTTTCCTCCAAGGAAGCAATGCTCTTCAGCCATGTTTCCAATGGTGGTAAACTTTATATGATCATGCCCGGCGGTCTCCGTCGGGCATTTTCTCTTTTCAGATCGGAAATTTTGCCTATTCTCTTCATTAGTATTGGATTGGAGAGGTGCTGACGGAAACGTCCGCGTTTGCTCAGGCGAATAGCCAGAAGCCAGCCAGGAATCGACTGACCGAAGGGAATAGCCTGAAAATCTGATGACAGAGCGGCTTGAATTCAGGCAACAAGCCGCCTGCCATGCAACCGCATGGATGTTTGCACTTGCTCCAATCTCAACAAGGAGATGGGGCCAATGTATGGAATGCTGCGTACTGTTCTTTCGCATATGATCAAAATCGGCGACCTGACGGTTACTGATTCTGGTGGAGCTGCTAATCAGTATGGAGACAAGACCGGTAACCCGGTTCATATCCGTTTTAATACACGTCATGCCGAGCGCGCCGTAGCGCTCGACCCTGAACTGAAGCTCGCAGAATGCTTCATGGATGGCGAAATCGATTTTGTTGAAGGCGATATCTATACACTGCTCAAAATCGTCTTTGAGAACACTGGCCCAACGGCTGCCACCGAACCTTGGATGAAGGCAGCGGGCAAATTCCGCGTATTGTTTCGCCGCTTCCAGCAAATGAACACGATTGCTCGATCATCGAGCAATATCAAAAGCCATTATGATCTTTCAGGTGCGCTTTACGATCTGTTTCTGGACCCCGACAAGCAGTACTCCTGCGCATATTTCGATCCACCCAATGCGACACTTGCCGAAGCACAGTTGGCCAAGAAGCGGCACATTGCAGCAAAGCTTCTCGTCAAGGACGAGCATAAGGTGCTCGACATCGGCTGCGGCTGGGGTGGCATGGGTCTTTATCTTGCCCGTTTCCTCAAAGCCAATGTGACGGGTGTCACGCTCTCGGAAGAACAACACGCCATCGCCAATAAACGGGCCATCGAAGAAGACCTTGCAGACCGTGCAAATTTTCAGCTCACCGATTATCGCAATATCGATGATCAGTTCGACCGACTTGTTTCAGTCGGTATGTTTGAGCATGTCGGCGTTGGACACTTCGCCGAGTATTTTCAACATGCGGCACGCTTGTTGAAAAAAGACGGCGTTTTCCTGCTTCATGCGATTGGCCGCGCCGATGGACCCGGCGCGACCAACCCATTCATCCGCAAGTATATCTTCCCAGGCGGCTACATTCCGGCTCTTTCAGAAGTATTGCCACACATTGAGAAAGCCGGGCTTTACGTTACCGACATTGAAATCCTGCGGCTTCATTATGCAGAAACACTGAAAGAATGGCGGCTTGCTTTCATGGAGCATCGCGAGGAGGCAAAAGCACTTTATGACGAACGCTTCTGCCGCATGTGGGAGTTTTATCTGGCAGCCTCCGAAAGCGCCTTCCGCTGGCAAAACATGATGGTCTTTCACATCCAGATTGCTCACAAGCAGGAAGCTGTGCCACTAACGCGAAATTACATCGAGGCGGAAGAAAAGCGATTAAAACGGCTAGACAGCGCGCCGAAAGGGGCCAACAGCGAAACGCAAGCACCCAAAAAACGGGCCAAAGCTCAATAATGCTGAGATACAAAAAAGGGCTGTGTGAACATTCACACAGCCCTTCATGCTTATTCAGCGTTAGGAACACCAGCTTCCCATTTATCCCAATGGGTCGTGATTTCATCGACGACCGGAGCGCCGACGAGGTAGATATTCTTGACCGTTTCCGCAAAACCGCCAGCGGTTTCGCCCGGTGCTGGATCAAGATGCTGCAACGTCGTTTCGCTTGGATTGCCCTGATCGAAGTTCACGGCTCCACGCAAGCTGAGAATACGATCCGTGCCGAACTGGCGCTTGATAACGAGTGTGATCGAAGCTGCTTCCATTTCGGTGATCAGATAGTCATCCGCGCCATAGAGCTTTGAAATATACTGTGCTTCTTTTGACAATCCCGGGCCGTGAAAGAAAGTATCACCCGTCATATGGGTGCCTTCCTTCAAAGACGGTGCTGATTGTGCAGCTTTGTCCGGATAACGCATCCGGTAGGCTTGCGCCTCTGTCGAATCCTCAAGCTTCACGTCTTTTCCAAGACGTATGGCGGCAGCAACAAGATCGGGGTTGAGCTTGAAGACGCGATAGTCCTCATAGCCCTTGCGTGGCATGAATACCGGCTCGCCCGGCTTCCCTTCTTCGGGTGCCCAACGATGTCCGAGGTCATAATCGACAAGCCAGGTCGCCCAGCTCACATCGCCGATGGTTCCGCGCGAAGGCGGTGTACCTGCAACGCCCGACAGAACATAATAGCTCTTCGAGAAGTTAAAAGCCGGATCAAGCAGAATGGCTTGCATGCTGGCGGATGAGTTGACCTTGCCCATGCCAAGAACCGCACCGCAAACACCCTCGTCATTGCAATAGACCGGCTTCAAAGCGCCCTTTACCTCAATAGGCTTCGCGTCTTTCCAATAACGTTCATACCAGTTTTGAAACTCGCCGACGCGATCACCGCTGTTCTCGCCAATTTCAAACATGGCAGCGATGAAAACCTTGACCTTGATGGGCTCGGACGCAGCCGCCGGAAAAGACAGGAACGACAAAGCGGCGATAGCTGCCAGCCATATTGGTAAGAAACGAGAACGCATGAAAGACTCCCTCTGAACACGATATCGGGTTTCGTATCAGCAGCCATTCTGCATCACAACGTTCGTCAAGTCCCGGTGCAAAAGTTTAAACCCCAAACTGTGGATGCCTGTGAATCATGGTATAGCTTATCTCTCCCGGCAGGAATCACCTTGAGGCTGCGTTGCGTTTAGCTTCACTTCAGGTCTAGCTGGGAAGATCAGAGACAGGACCAGAGAATCATGGCGGAAGCGGCGGTACGCAAACTTGATGATGCGCGCGAGCAAAAAGATGCGCTTTATCGTGAAGCACCCCACAATATTGAAGCGGAACAGGCACTCCTCGGTGCTATTCTGATCAACAATGACGCTTTTTACCGGGTTTCGGACTTTCTGAAGCCAACCCATTTCTTCGAGCCTTTGCATCGTCGTATCTACGAAATTTCCACCGACCTTATCCGTGTCGGCAAGATGGCCAATCCGGTTACGATGAAGACCTTCCTGCCCAATGAGGGCAAGATCGGTGATCTGACCGTATTCCAGTATGTGGCACGCCTGGCGACCGAAGCTGTGACCATCATCAACGCCGAGGATTATGGCCGCGCGATCTATGATCTTGCGACACGCCGCGCGCTCATTGGCATTGGCGAAGACATGGTCAACGTCGCCTATGATGCGCCAGTCGACAACGCCCCACAGGAGCAAATCGAGGACGCGGAACGGCGCCTGTTCGAGCTTGCAGAAACCGGGCGGTATGACGGTGGCTTTCAGCCGTTCAAAGATGCGGTCACTACCGCGGTCGACATGGCGAATGCTGCTTTCATGCGCGATGGTCATCTCTCCGGTGTCTCTACCGGCATTCATACGCTTGATGGCAAGATGGGCGGCTTGCAGCCTTCCGACTTGATCATCCTCGCCGGTCGTCCGGGTATGGGTAAGACTTCGCTTGCCACCAACATCGCTTTCAACATCGCCAATGCTTATGAAGCCGAACAGCAGGCTGATGGCACGATGAAAGCCAAGAATGGTGGCGTTGTTGGCTTCTTCTCGCTCGAAATGTCGGCGGAACAGCTCGCAACACGTATCATTTCCGAGCAGACGGAAGTTTCATCGTCAAAAATCCGTCGCGGCGACATTACCGAGACCGATTTTGAGAAGCTTGTTGCCTGTTCGCAGGTCATGCAGAAGATACCGCTTTATATCGACCAAACGGGTGGTATCTCGATTGCACAGCTTGCAGCGCGTGCGCGCCGCTTGAAGCGCCAGCGCGGCCTTGATGTTCTGGTTATCGATTACGTCCAGCTGATGACCGGTTCGTCCAAGGCTTCAGCACAAAACCGCGTGCAGGAAATCACAGAAATCACCACCGGCTTGAAGGCGCTCGGCAAAGAGCTCAATGTTCCGATCATTGCGCTGTCACAGCTCTCTCGTCAGGTAGAAAGCCGCGAAGACAAGCGCCCGCAGCTCTCCGATCTTCGTGAATCAGGTTCTATCGAGCAGGACGCCGACGTGGTGCTGTTCGTGTTCCGCGAAGAATATTACGTCAAGAATCTCGAACCGCGTGACGAATTCGATCCTAAATACGAAGAATGGAAGCAGCACTTCGAAAAGGTGCGCGGCACGGCCGACGTTATTGTGGCCAAGCAGCGTCACGGACCGACCGGCACCGTTAAGCTCGCCTTCCAGGCTGAATTCACGCGATTTGCAGATCTGGCCGAGGGGTCTTATATCCCGGAGCAGTATGAATAAAATCACGATTAAGACGGAGCGTGCCTGATGGCCAAGGCACGTGTTCAGTTCATCTGCCAGAATTGCGGCGCGGTTCACACGCGCTGGGCGGGTAAGTGCGACTCCTGCGGCGAATGGAACACGCTTGTCGAAGAAGGCACCAATAGCGGCATCGGCTCCGGTCCCGGCTCCATGCTTTCCAAACGCAAGGGCCGAGCTGTTGCTCTCACCTCGCTTTCAGGCGACATCGAAGACGCGCCACGCATCATCTCCGGTATCAGCGAGCTTGACCGTGTAACGGGCGGCGGGTTCGTGCGCGGTTCCGCAGTCTTGATTGGTGGCGATCCGGGTATCGGCAAATCAACACTGCTGACTCAAGCAGCTGCAGCTCTTGCAAACCACGGCCATCGCATCGTCTATGTGTCGGGTGAAGAAGCAGTCGCGCAGATACGTCTGCGTGCACAAAGACTTGGCGTGGCGTCCAGCGCAGTCGAACTTGCAGCGGAAACCAACGTCGAAGACATTCTTGCCACCGTTTCCGACGGCAAACGGCCTGATCTGGTCATTATCGATTCCATCCAGACATTGTGGACCGACATGGCCGACTCAGCCCCCGGAACCGTTACTCAGGTTCGGTCGTCCGCTCAGGCAATGATCCGCTATGCCAAGCAAACGGGCGCTGCAGTGGTTCTCGTTGGTCACGTGACCAAGGAAGGGCAAATAGCCGGTCCGCGCGTTGTCGAACACATGGTCGATGGCGTTCTCTATTTTGAAGGCGAAGGCGGGCACCAGTATCGGATCTTGCGCACCGTCAAAAACCGCTTCGGCCCAACCGATGAAATCGGCGTGTTTGAAATGTCTGATGGCGGTTTGCGAGAAGTCTCGAACCCGTCCGAGTTGTTCCTCGGCGAGCGTAACGCGAAATCTCCGGGTGCAGCTGTCTTTGCTGGAATGGAAGGCACTCGCCCTGTTCTTGTTGAGATACAGGCACTTGTTTCCCCCTCATCGCTTGGCACGCCGCGCCGCGCTGTTGTCGGGTGGGATGGAAGCCGCCTCGCCATGATTTTGGCCGTGCTCGAATCACATTGCGGCGTCCGTTTTGGCCAACACGATGTCTATCTCAACGTCGCTGGCGGCTACCGCATCAGCGAACCTGCAGCCGATATTGCTGTGGCTGCAGCACTTGTTTCGTCCATTGCCGGTATTGCCCTCCCGGCAGATAGTGTTTATTTCGGCGAAATCAGCCTTTCTGGCGCTGTTCGTGCGGTGTCACATGCAGTACAGAGGCTAAAGGAAGCTGAAAAACTCGGCTTCCGGCAAGCAGTTGTGCCCGGTGGAAGTAGCGAGCTTTGGAAAGAGCGCAACTTTGGGCTTATGGAAACAACTGCCCTGTCGGACCTTGTTGTGCGCATTGCCGCATCGGGTCCGGGCAAGAAATAACCCTCGCCTGCAAACATCAGGTTGCAGATCATTGAATTTAATGGGATTTAACGGCGGAAGATTTCGTCAACTTTCCGGTGTTATGCTCCCGCAAGTTTGACTGCCCCGCAGGTGCTCGAATGCAAAAAGCCACGCTGCGTATAAATTAAGGACAGGCCAGAATGCCGATTACGTTACTTGATGGAATTCTACTCGGAATAACGCTGGTTTCGGCCGTTCTTGCGATGGTCCGCGGTTTTTCTCGCGAAGTGCTTTCGCTGGTTTCCTGGGCTGCAGCGGCTGCAGCGGCATATTTGTTCTATATGCCCGTGCTGCCATTCCTTCAGCCCTATATCAACAACGAGACCATCGCAAAGATCGCAGCCGCAGGTGCAGTTTTCCTCGTGGTTCTGATCGTTGTTTCGCTGATCACCATGAAGATCGCCGACTTCATCATCGACAGCCGCATCGGTGCGCTTGACCGCACGCTCGGCTTTTTGTTCGGTGCAGCACGCGGTGTTCTTTTGGTTGTTGTCGCTATGCTGTTCTTCAACTGGTTGGTTCCAACCAACCAGCCTGCTTGGGTGAACAATGCGAAATCCAAGCCAATGCTTGATTCCTTCGGCCAGCAGTTGATCGATCTCCTGCCAGCCGATCCAGAATCGGCAATCAAAAAGTTCAAGCCTGGGCAGGAAACTCCGGCACCAGCTGGTGGCCAGCCAGGTGATCAGACCGAGACGCCTGTACCGGACGATACACCGGCTGCAAACTGATCTCGAATACACCTTTTTGAAACCGGCAGCATAAAGCTGTCGGTTTCATCTGTTTTTAGTCAAAGTCTTACACTATATCAGCGGCTGAAACGCACAGCATGCAAGGGATCGCTTTTAAAACGCGGCCTTTTCCTGTAAATGTTGCTTTTAGTAACCGCAATCGAAAGGCCTTGCGGACAATGTTCCAACAATCGCATGACGAAAACTCCTTTATGCTAGACGATGATACGTTGCATGAAGAGTGCGGTGTATTTGGCATTCTTGGCCATGAGGACGCCGCAGCGCTGACCGCTCTGGGCCTGCATGCCCTTCAGCATCGCGGACAGGAAGCAGCGGGTATTGTGTCCTACCACAACCGTCGCTTTCATTCTGAACGGCATATGGGACTGGTGGGCGACCACTTCACCGATGCCTCGACGCTGAACCGCTTGCCCGGCGATCGCGCCATCGGTCATGTACGCTATTCCACGACTGGTGAAACAATCCTGCGCAATGTGCAGCCATTGTTCGCAGAGCTGGAAGTTGGCGGCATCGCGATTGCGCATAACGGCAACTTTACCAACGGCATTACGCTGCGTAAGCAGCTCATCGCCTCCGGCGCAATCTTTCAGGCGACGTCCGACACCGAAGTTGTGTTGCACATGATTGCGCGCTCGCGTCAGGTCTCATCAAGCGCACGCTTCGTCGATGCTATCCGTCAGGTCGAAGGCGGCTATGCCATGCTGGCGCTGACCCGCACCAAGCTGATTGCTGCTCGTGATGCAGTTGGGATTCGCCCTCTCGTTATGGGCGAACTCGACGGCAAGCCAATCTTCTGTTCTGAAACCTGTGCGCTCGATATCATCGGCGCGAAATATATTCGCGACGTCGAAAACGGCGAAGTCATCATCTGTGAAATTCAGAAAGATGGCTCCATCACCACTGAATGCATCAAGGCAGACAATCCACAGCCTGAACGGCTTTGCTTGTTTGAATATGTCTATTTCGCACGTCCGGACTCGGTTGTCGGCGGACGCAGTGTCTATGTCGCCCGCAAAAACATGGGCATTAACCTGGCTGCCGAAGCCAGCGTCGAGGCCGATGTGGTCGTGCCAGTGCCCGATGGCGGAACGCCTGCGGCACTCGGCTTTGCACAGGCCAGTGGCATTCCGTTCGAATATGGCATCATTCGCAATCACTATGTTGGCCGTACCTTTATCGAGCCAACGCAGCAAATTCGTGCCCTTGGTGTGAAGCTCAAGCATTCGGCCAATCGTGCGATGATCGAAGGCAAGCGCGTCGTTCTGGTGGATGATTCCATCGTGCGCGGCACCACCTCGGTCAAGATTGTGCAGATGATCCGCGATGCAGGTGCGAAGGAAGTGCATATCCGCGTTGCAAGCCCGATGATCTTTCATCCGGATTTTTACGGCATTGATACGCCGGACCGTGAAAAGCTGCTCGCAAACCAGCATGACAGCCTTGAGTCCATGTGCCGTTATATCGGTGCGGATTCACTGGCTTTCCTTTCGATTGATGGTCTTTACAAGGCTGTTGGCGGTGAAGCGCGGGATCCGAAGGCACCCGCCTTCACCGATCACTATTTCACGGGTGAATACCCAACCCGCCTCCTGGATCAGGAAGGCGAAAGCAACGTTCATACGTTGTCCCTGCTCGCCAGCAACGGCTAATCATTCATCTTCACGCAGGCGGCCCCAAAGGCCGCCTCGCTTTTATTGTAAATCTCATGACTGAAATTGGGGACTGGAATGAGCATCGACCTTACAGGCCGTCTGGCTTTGGTAACGGGCGCATCGCGCGGCATCGGCTATTTTCTTTCACTTGAACTGGCAAAACGCGGTGCGCATGTGATCGCTGTTGCGCGTACCGTTGGGGGACTGGAAGAACTCGACGATGATATTCGCAAGCTTGGCGGCAGCTCTACGCTCGTGCCGCTCGACATTACCGACATGGAAGCAATTGACCGTCTCGGCGGCTCTATTCATGAGCGCTGGGGCAAACTCGATATCATGGTTGCGAATGCTGGCGTTCTTGGTACGATTTCCCCCATCGGCCATGTTGAAGCCAAGACTTTCGACAAGGTCATGAACGTCAATGTTACCAGCGTATGGCGTCTGATCCGCACCACTGACCCGCTGCTGCGAGCGTCCGATGCAGGACGTGCAATCCTGCTTTCATCGGGTGTCGCCCATTCCTGCCGCGCATTCTGGGGCCCTTATGCGGCTTCCAAGGCTGCTGTCGAAGTTATGGCGCGGAGCTGGGCTGAAGAAACCAAGCAGATGAAACTCAACGTCAACTCGGTCAATCCGGGCGCAACCCGCACGGCCATGCGTGCACAGGCGATGCCGGGGGAAGACCCAGACACTCTGCCAACACCGCAGTCTGTGGCTGAGAAAATCGTCAAACTCGCCGATCCGGCGCTTGATGTATCAGGTAAGCTGTTTGACGTCCGTCAGGACCGCTTCCTCGACTATCATATGCCGTCCTGATTTTTACTTTTCCGGCCTTGCATAAAACCAGGGCCGGATTTAATTTATATGCGTCACAGCGGCTCCAGTTAAAAATAAACCGCTGTAACTATTTATTTTTACGCATTACCCTACGCAAAACAGCTTGGCACTTTTGCTGGAAATGCTTTATTCCGCTCTCGCCGCATCTTTGAGCCTATTTTTAAAGCGGACTTTCCCCCTCGCCTGACCAACGTGTTTCGCTGCGTGCATTTGCGCGCGCTTTTCCCAATTTGATTGGATGAACAATGTCTCACGACTATCAACATCTCATTGTTATTAGCGGTGGACCCGGATCGGGTAAAAGCACGCTGATTGATGCACTCGGACAACAAGGCTTTTCCCGCACGTTGGAAGCAGGCCGTGCCATTATTCAGGATCAGGTCGCAATCGGTGGTACGGCGCTGCCATGGGCTGACCGCGCACTCTTTGCAGAGCTGATGCTATCATGGGAAATGCGCTCTCACAAAGCCGCGCAAGCCTTTGCAGGTCCGGTCTTTTTTGACCGTGGCGTGCCGGATGTGATCGGCTATTTGAGGCTTTGCGAATTGCCTGTACCACCGCATATGTATGAAGCTGCTAAAGTGATTCAATATAACAGAACAGTGTTTCTGGCTCCGCCGTGGTCGGAAATTTTCGGAAAGGACGCCGAGCGCAAACAGGACTTCGAAGAAGCCTTGCGCACGTTCGATGCCATGGAGCAAACCTATAGGGAGCTTGGATATGAAATCGCGCTCCTGCCGAAATCATCAGTTCAGGAGCGCGTGAATTTCATCGGCAAATACCTGCCGTCAGACTTCCTCTGACGGCTGACTTTCAAGAGCAGCCTTGCGATCAGCTGCTTCACGACGATTCCATGCGACCAGACTAAGTGGCAGGAAAGCCACATAGCCCAGAGCAGTCAGCGTCAGCGTGTGCCATGTGAAGCTCATCAGGAAGGCCACATAAATGACGACCGCCAGAATAAGCGGCATGACGATATCGCGGCGCACCAGACTGCCCGCAGACTTGCCATTGTAAACCGGAAGACGGCTGACAAGCAGAAAGGCAATCGCCACCGTATAAATTGCAACGCCGAACGCCAGACCCTTGCTCGGTGTAAGACCAAGAAAGCCCAGATAAACCGGCAGGAGCACCAACATGGCACCGGCGGGTGCCGGAACACCAATAAAGTAATTGCTCTGCCAAGGGGGACGATTAGGGTCCTCCAGCATCACATTGAAGCGCGCTAGACGCAGGCAACAGGCAATCGCATAGAGAAGTGCTGCGATCCAACCGAAAGACCGGGCCTGATCAAGCACATAGACATAGAGGACCAATGCCGGTGCAACGCCGAAATTGACGATGTCAGCCAGTGAGTCCATCTGTTCGCCGAACTTGGACGAGCCCTTCATCATGCGGGCAACGCGGCCATCAATGCCGTCAAGAAAGGCGGCAATCAGCACCATTGTCACAGCAAGCTCGAAGCGGTGCTCAAAGGCCAGACGAATGCCGGTCAGGCCTGCGCAAATGGCAAGCACCGTAATGACATTCGGAATTACTATACGCAGAGGGATCTGCGAAAGTCTTGGGCCGCGGGATGAATCCACGCGGCCATTAGGCTCGAAGGGTGGGAACGGTGTTTCCATCGGCTCAGGCGATCCGCACCACAGGTTCAACGCGCTCGCTTCCGAATTCAGCAAGAACTGTTTCGCCAGCCACAGCCGTCTGACCAACAGCGACACGGACCGATGCACCTGCAGGCAGATAAACATCTACACGTGAGCCAAAGCGGATCAGGCCGAAACGCTCACCCACCGACAGATTGTCGCTTTCACGCGACCAGCAGACGATACGGCGTGCGACCAGACCTGCGATCTGCACAACGCCGACCTTGCCATTGGCACTATCGATCAAAACGGAATTACGTTCATTCTCGGTGCTGGCTTTGTCGAGTTCAGCGTTCAGAAACTTGCCCGGACGGTGAAACATCTTCTCGATGCGGCCACGGACCGGGGCGCGATTGATGTGCACCGAAAACACATTCATGAAAACTGAAACGCGCATAAGCGGTTCTGCGCCGAGATCAAGTTCTGCAGGCGGGATAGCCGGACCTACAAAGGACACCTTGCCGTCAGCGGGACTGATGACGAGATCGTCAGCAATCGGCGTAACGCGCTCCGGGTCACGGTAGAAATAGATGCACCAGATAGTGAGAACGAGACCGATCCAGAACAGCGGGTTCCACAGCCAGCCCAGAATGAGCGAAACCACGAAAAAGCCCGCAATAAACGGATAACCTTCACGATGGATCGGCACGAAAGTGTTGCGAATTGTATCAGACAGGCTCATCGGTTTTCCTTCTGGAACGCGGCATGCTGCAGTGGCACGCCATGCGCTCTAGTGAATTATGTGCGCACCGCTTTGCCGAAAATCTCCCCTGATCAACGGCACGATGCGACAGCTTGGCCCGGTTTTAACTCATCCGGCTGGAAATCGAAACGTATTTCGCAATTTATTCACGACTGTCAGGGTTCGTGAAGACACCCTGACAGTCGTCTGGTTATTCAGCCGCAGGAGCGCCGCGTATGACCACGCCCATATCGTCACTTTCGCGAACCTGACGCAGGCGTTCCTCTGCTTCGTCGGCTTCACGCTGACGGTTCCACATCGAAGCATAGAGGCCATCTTGCTTGAGCAATGCCCGATGCGTGCCACGCTCGGCAATCAGGCCATCTTTAAGTACGATGATTTCGTCTGCACCGATTACCGTGGAAAGGCGGTGAGCGATGACAAGCGTTGTGCGGCCACGGCTGACGATATCGAGCGCCGACTGGATTTCCTGTTCTGTCGCAGTATCGAGTGCCGACGTGGCTTCATCGAGAATGAGGATCGGCGGAGCTTTAAGGATTGTGCGGGCAATCGCCACGCGCTGCTTTTCGCCGCCCGAAAGCTTCAGACCGCGCTCGCCAACCATAGCCTGATAGCCATCCGGAAGATGCTTGATGAAGCCAGAAATCTGCGCCATTTCGGCAGCTTTTTCCACTTCCTCGTCTGTCGCATCCGTGCGTCCGTAGCGAATGTTATATGCAATCGTGTCGTTGAACAGCACCGTGTCCTGCGGCACCATGCCGATTACTTTACGCAAGCTTTCCTGCGTCACATCACGCACATCCTGCCCGTCGATTGTAACGGAACCGGACTGCACATCGTAAAAGCGGAACAGCAGTCGCGAGATTGTAGACTTGCCTGCACCCGATGGGCCGACAATCGCCACCGTCTTACCCGCTGGCACTTCAAAGCTGATGCCTTTGAGGATTGGGCGGTTGGAGTCATAGGCAAAATGCACATCGTTAAAACGGATCGCGGCCTTGTCCACATTCAGAGGTCGCGCATCAGGCTTATCCTGCACTTCCTGCTGCACGTCGAGAAGATCGAACATCTGCTCAATATCGGTCAACCCCTGACGGATTTCACGATAGATAAAGCCGATAAAATTGAGAGGGATGGACAGCTGCATCAACATCGCATTGATGAAGACGAAGTCACCCAGCGACTGTGTGCCTGCCTGCACTTCGCGCGCCGACATCACCATGACAATCGCCATACCAACACCGAAAATCACGGCCTGACCGAAGTTCAGCCAGCCAAGCGACGTCCATGTCTTGGTTGCCGCATCTTCATAACGTGCCATGGACGCATCGAAGCGTTTGGCTTCCATCGTCTCATTGCCGAAATATTTGACGGTCTCAAAGTTGAGCAGCGAGTCGATAGCCTTGGTGTTGGCATCAGTGTCGGAATCGTTCATCTCGCGGCGAATATTGATGCGCCAGTCACTCGCCTTGATTGTGAACCAAGTATAAGCGCAGACGGTCGCAGCCACGACCAAAAGATAAGAAAATCCGTAGGCAAAGGCGAAAATCACCGCGGTCAGCGCAAATTCCAGAATGGTCGGCAACGTGTTGAGAATGGTGAAACGGACAATCGTTTCAATGCCCTTGGTGCCACGTTCAATCACACGCGAGAGGCCGCCCGTGCGCCGCTCCAAATGGAAGCGCAACGAAAGCTGATGCATATGCACGAAGGTTTTATAGGCAAGCTGACGCACGGCATATTGGCCGACGCTGGCAAACAGCGCATCACGAAGCTGGTTCAAACCTGCCTGAATGATCTTGGCCGCATTATAGGCCAGCACGAGCATAACCGCGCCGGTTAGTATAAGCGGAATGTAATTTGGTGCATCAAGCTGACCGTTCAGCGCATTCGTTACCCACTTGAAGAAATAGGGTACGAGGATCAGCACAATCTTCGAAATCACCAGATAGAACGTTGCCCAGACCACCCGCATACGCAGGTCCGGCCGTTCGGTTGGCCACATATAGGGCCAGAGATTTCGCAATGTTTTGAATGTCTCGCCGGAATCGGCAGAAACAGTTTTGGGGGAGCTCATGGTGTTTCTTTCAAATCAGACAGTTTTTTCGCAGCAGCCATTACGAAAGGCTGCGAGATGCGAACGAATGATGGTCAGCTGCTGCCAGTTGACGCTGTAGCGCGAGGTCTGGCGATCGGGCCGGTAGTCGATGAGGCCCGCTTGTACGAGAACTTTGAGATGTTGCGATACGGTGGACTGGGCAAGGTCGAGACGCCCGACAATGTCCTTACAACAGCAGGCATCCTCAAGGATCAGTTGCCTAAGTATGTGAATACGAACGGGATGCCCGAGCGCAGCATATATGCGCGCCGCAAGATCATCATCCACGCCCGGAAAAATATCGGACATCGTTTCAATAGAAATCTTCATCGTAAATCGACGATATACGATTATACTCAAAAAATCAATATAACGCAGCGCCCATACTAATGGACGCTGCGTTCATAAAATGAAGATAACGAATTTATATCAGTTCGAGGAATCCTGCAGGCGGCGCTGCACTTCGTCATCGCCCAGCGGCTGCTGTGGCATGACAAAGACTTGCCCAGGCAGAATCAAATCCGGATTACGTATCTGGTCGCGATTGGCAAGGTAGATCGTGGTGTAGCGTGTACCTTTACCGTAAGTGCGCTTCGAAATAGTCCAGAGATTATCACCTTTGCGGATAATTACCGAGCCTTCCACCTTCTGTAATGGCGCACTGGTAGCAGGATCCTCTGTACCACCATTTTGGCCACTCGTTTCGGATGCGATCGCAGAAACATTCTCGCCAGCTTCGCGACGGAAAGGTACGCGCGCCGTTGCGATCACCCGTCCGCTGCTATCCACCAGATCAGCTCGGATGATATAATCACCAACCGCAAGCGGCTTCTGGCTTTGCACCAGAAAGCGACCTTCAGGCGAAATCGCGCTTGAGCCAAGCATGATATCGTTAGCGTTCACAACAACGGTGGCACCTTCTTTGGAACCCTTGGCATTGCCTGCAACGAAAACCTTGTCGCCTTCAATTTCTACGGCCTCGATAGCAATCGGCGCATCCGGATCGGCTTTCACCTGCGGCACTTGTTCAGTCGTCGTTGTGCCAGCTTCTGGTGAAGATGTTGTCTGCTGTGCTGGCGCTTCTGGCTTGGTGATCAGGCGGCTTGCCTGACCCGGCTCTTCAACGAGGGCCAGAACCTGACCAGTACTGCTATCCGGCACCGAAACGATAGCTGTTTGCGCCGAAGTGGCAACATTACCACCTGCACCACCTGCCCGCAGTACCAACTGGTGATCGCCCGGCTCAAGCGGCTCATCAAGAACAATGGCAAAATCGCCATTCTCACCCGCTTTGGTCGTTCCTAACACCTTTGAACCAGAGATGACCTCGACGGCGACATTGGCTGCAGCCCGACCTGCAATTACGACAGAGCCATCTGGTTCGACGCGCAGAATGTCGAATGCCGGGACGTTTGCCTCTTTCGGAGCTTCTTGAGGCGTTTCGGGGGCAGCCTGTTCAGTGGTCTGCTCTGACTTCACTTCGGCAGGGTTTTGCTGCTCTTGAACAGCCGCAGGCGCTTCAGCTGGCTTTGCTGCGCTGCTCGCTTCAGGAGTCGTCGCCACCACGTTTGAATCAGACGTTGCGCCCTGCTCTTTAACAGAATTCCAATAATATGCGCCCCCGCCTAGAACGAGGACGAGAAGAACACCGATAACCCCATATCTGTAGTTTTGCATTTCGGCCCGGCACCCACATGAGACAATTTAATCACTGGGTTTATCGCCTTTTGCTTTGACCTACAAGAAATCAGAGCAGAATTGCGCAAGTTATGAGGTGTTTATTGCAGAAAAATTACTGTTCAACACAGCTGATTGGCTTTTCCTGCTCTGGATCGTCCATCAGATTATACAAATCCGCGGTTTCGCCCTTGGTCCACCAGATGTAAATGCCGCCGGCATATTTAGCACCAGAGCCTGAAATGACGTTCGCAGCCACCACCGTGTGGTCTTCCATTTCCAGTTCGGCCAAAGAAACATCACCAGCATTATAGTAAGTGGCCGAGACATTCTTATCGCCGCAAGTGTAGAGGACGGAGTTGGTCGTCACCTCGATATCGTCGGGCAACGTGATGTTGATTTCACCTGCCGACGCGCTGGAAGCCGCCAGCGAAAGACCAAGCAATAAAATCCATTTGCGCATGTACAGTTCAGCTCCCTGTCAAAATTCAACCTCTTCAGAGATATAGTTATGCTCGAAAATGTCCAGCTAAACCGACCAATACACTCACACCAAAGCTTGACGCTGAAACGGCAAAAGAGCACAAGAAATCATGTCTGAGATTCGATCCATTTGTGTTTATTGCGGCTCTTCAACGGGCCTGAACCCTATCTATCGTGAGGCGGGCTTGACGCTTGGCCGTTCGCTCGCAGAACACGGCATTCGCCTTGTTTATGGCGGCGGCACGCGCGGCATCATGGGCGCGGTTGCGCAAGGCGTAATGGAAGCTGGCGGCGAAGTCACCGGCATCATTCCGACCTTCCTACTCGACAAGGAAGCAAGCCTCGAAAAGGCACAGGAGCTGACCGAACTCATCATCGTCGGCGATATGCACGAGCGCAAGCATCTGATGTTCCAGAAGTCTGACGCTTTCGTCACCCTTCCCGGCGGCATCGGTACGGTTGAAGAAATCGTGGAAATGATGACCTGGGCGCAGCTCGGCAAGCATCGCAAGCCAATGGTCTTTGCGAACATCAACAATTTTTGGCAGCCGATGCTCACACTTCTTGAGCATATGACAAATGAAGGCTTCCTGCATACTGCGCATCAGGTGAAGCCACTGGTTATCGATCAGGCGGAAGACATCGTTCCCGCAATCCTCGCTGCCAATGGCAAAGCGCATGAAGGCGACCCGAAGATTATCGAAAAGATGTAAGTGCGGCTCTAGCCCACAATTCGTGATTAATTGACAAGGGCGGAGCAATCCGCCCTTAACTGTATCCGGGAGGTATTGATGAAGACAATCGGTCTAATAGGAGGGATGAGCTGGGAGAGCTCGCAGGAATATTATCGCATCATCAATCAGGAAATGCGCGCCCGGCTTGGCGGTGCACATTCAGCTAAAAGCCTGATGTGGTCGATGGATTTCGGCGAGATCGAGCAGCTACAGCATGAAGGCAAATGGGAGGAGCTGACGAAGCTGATGATCGAGGCCGCGCAGAACCTTGAAAACGGCGGCGCGGATTTCATCCTGATCTGCACCAATACCATGCATAAAATGGCTGCTGACGTTGAAAGCGCCACATCGATCCCGCTCATTCATATTGCCGATCCGACTGCTGAAAAGATCAAAGCCGCTGGCCTCACGAAGGTTGGACTTTTAGGCACTGCCTTCACAATGGAACAGAATTTTTATAAAGGACGCCTCGTTTCAAAACACGGCCTTGAAGTCCTTGTGCCTGATGACGCTGACCGTAAGACTGTGCATGACATCATTTATCATGAGCTGGTAGTCGGCGAAGTGCGCAACGCTTCGCGCGAAAAGTATCGCGCGATTATCAACAGCCTCGCAGAACGCGGCGCTGAAGCCATTATCCTTGGCTGCACGGAAATCATGCTGCTCATAGGCCAAGAGGACAGCCCCGCGCCTGTGTTCGACACGACACGGTTACATGCGGAAGCAGCGGTGGATCTCGCCCTTTCTGCTCAGTGATAAAATTGGCCGCGGATATTCGCCATATCAGCAAGCTCGGATTGCTTCCGGTGCGCAGCTATGGCAAAGATTCACAATATTCAACCGTACGGTTGACTAATAGTCTGAATAATATATATTCAACCTTACGGGTGAATAATGAACGATGATGCTCTGTCACATATTCTCAAGGCCGTCGGAGACGTTACACGTCGGCATATCTTGACGCTTTTGGTTCAGGAAGGCGCCTCAAGAGTGACTGCACTCGCCGCTCATTTCGACATGTCGCTCAACTCAGTCTCCAAGCACATCAAGGTGTTGGAAGAGGCAGGATTGGTCACCCGCAAGACTTTGGGCCGCGAGCATTTCATCGCTGCCGAACTTGAACCGGTGCGAGAAGTGGAAGCCTGGTTTGCGGAGCTGAAGTCTGTCTGGGAAATGCGCCTTAAGGCGCTTGAGGATGTACTCGTTTCGAAGGAATAAGAAAATGAGTGAGCTTGAACTGACAGTCAATCGCAGGATCGCCGCCCCCCGGGAGAAGGTCTTCAATGCATGGCTCTCGCCATCTACCCTTGCCCAATTCATGCGGGTACCAACCGACAGCGCCAAACCGTCGGATGTGCAGACGGATGCGGTGAAAGGCGGGCGTTTTTCTATTCTGATGCACACGGTCGACCGCGACGTGATGCATTCAGGTACATATCTGGAGATTGATCCTCATTCGCGGCTATCGTTTACCTGGGGTTCTCCCCATTCGCTGGATGATAGTGTGGTAACGGTCGATTTGACGGAAGTTGACCCGAATACAACAGAAATCACGCTGAAACAGGTCAAGTTCCGCAACCCTGATTCACGCGATGGCCACATCAAGGGCTGGAAGGCTATTCTCGCCAATTTTGACGAATTAGCAGGCTGATTTTATAAAAAAGCCGGGCTGAAAAGCCCGGCATTTTCATTGAAGATTACTTCTTTACCAACGTTACAACCGCTTCGACATGAGATGACCAGAGAAACTGGTCAATCGGCGTGACGCGGGTGATGCGATAGCCGCCCTTCACCAGAATGGCGAGGTCGCGGGCGAGCGTTACAGGATTGCACGATATCGCGACAACCTTCTCAACCTTCGATTTTGCCAGTTCCTGTGCTTGTTCTTCTGCGCCTGCGCGTGGCGGATCAAAGACCACGGCATTGTAAGGCAGCAATTCCTTTGGCATCAGCGGACGGCGGAACAGATCACGCCGTTCGATCGAAACAGGCTTCAGTCCCTGCACGTGGCGCACGCCGCGATCAAGGGCGGCAAGAGCCGGTGCATCGTTTTCAATCGCGTGGACCGCACTCTTTTCAGCAATGCGCAATGCAAATGTTCCGACACCGCAGAAAAGATCTGCAACACGCTTTGCTTTGCCTAGATGCGAAAGGACCAGCGACACCATCACTTCTTCCGCCTCAACCGTTGCCTGCAGGAAGCAGCCAGGCGGAACAGGAACCGGAACCTTGCCAAAATGAATGACCGGCTTTTTTGGCTCTACGATGATTTCGCCCTCGTGCGAAAGTCGCGCGAAGTCCTTTTTCATCATAAGTGCGGTGAGTGCACGGCGCTGCTCATCGCTCAGCTTGCCACATCCACTTGCTGCAAGATCAAGTCCGGATTCGGTTACAGTAGCAGCGAGCTTGAACGGCTTTGAGCCGGGAGCAATCAGTGCGCCCACTTCGCGCAGATCATCAAGCCGGGCAATGATTTCCGGCACCGTGACAGCACATTCAACAATATCGATGATCTCATGGCTCTGGTGGCGATTGAAGCCGAGCAGCACGCCTTTTTCCGTTTTGCGGGCGGCAAAGGTCGCACGGCGACGTGAGCGCGGCTGACAGGCGACCAGTGGGTCCACTTCAATATCGAGCCCTTTGCCTCTAAGCGCCGAGACGACCAGCTCACGCTTCCAAGCGCGATAAGGCTCATCCTGCCAATGTTGCAGGGCGCAGCCGCCGCAATCCTCAAAATGCTGGCAAGCGGGGTCCTGTCGCTCGTCTGAGGTTTCGAGCAGGGCCATAACCGTCGCGCGGTTCTTGTCACGCGCAACATTGGCCACTTCGCCCGGCAGTGTGAAAGGCACAAAGAGTTGGCCATCGGGAAGATTGGCGACGCCATCGCCGCCCGCACCTATCGAGCGGATTGTAATTTGCGTCGTCATTAGTCCTTCTTTCCTGCCAATAGATATTCACGATTGCCGTCACCGCCCTCGATGGGCGATGGGCAGAGACCGAGCGCTCGCCAACCGGGTTGCGTCTCAAGCCATGATCTCAGTTCTTCTGCTATGCGTTCGCCATCTGCCGGGTCACGCAAAATACCGCCCTTACCGATAGCCTCGCGGCCAGCTTCAAATTGCGGCTTCACGAGAAGCGCGCAGATAGCACCTTTTTGCGCAAAGGCCAATGCCGGGGGCAAAGCGAGTTTCAGCGAAATGAAGCTTACGTCCGATACGACACAACCGATATCACGTCCATCAAGGTGGCTGAAGTCCAGCGCACGCGCATTGACGCCTTCCTTGTTGGTGACGCGGGCGTCATCGCGCAAGCGCTCATGCAGTTGGTCGTGGCCAACATCAATGGCAAGCACGTGATCAGCGCCGCGCTCCAGCAGCACTTGCGTAAAACCACCGGTCGACGCGCCGATATCGAGTGCAGTCAGGCCCTTCACATCAAGATCGAAGTAATCAAGCGCTGCTATGAGTTTTAGTGCGCCGCGAGAAACATAGCCGCTGGCCGGATCATCGACTGCGATTTTCGCCGTACGGGCGACGTTCTGGCCCGGCTTGGTGACGGGCTTGCCGTCCACCGAGACTGTACCTCGCTGGACCGCGTCGCGCGCACGTGAGCGCGTCGCAAACAACCCAAGCTCGACCAGCAACTGGTCAAGCCGCAAGCTTTTATCAGACGAGATATCAGGCACGGAACGACGCGGTCAGCTCTTCGCGACCGAGTGCTGCAAAAACCGTATTCACAATGCCTGCCCGGTCGAGACCAGCATTGGCATACATGACTTCCGGCTTGGCATGATCCTGATAAACATCAGGCAGCGTCAGGACACGAACTTTGAGGCCGCGATCCAGCAGACCATCGGTTGCAAGGAATTGCAGGACATGCGCCGCGAAACCACCAGCAGCCCCTTCCTCAACAGTCACCAGCACTTCATGTTCGCGCGCAAGACGGCGGATCAGATCATGATCCAGCGGCTTGGCAAAACGCGCATCAGCAACAGTGGTCGAAAGACCAGCAGCGCCCAATTCATCAGCGGCGCTCAGGCACTCCTGCAAACGCGTGCCAAAGGAAAGAAGTGCAACCTTCGAGCCTTCACGCACAATGCGGCCTTTGCCGATTTCAAGAGAAGAGCCGCGCTCCGGCAGTTCGACGCCGACGCCATCGCCACGCGGATAACGGAAAGAGATTGGGCCTTCGTCGTAATCAGCAGCCGTGCGCACCATATGACGCAATTCCGCCTCGTCAGATGCAGCCATCACCACGAAGCCCGGAAGGGCTGCGAGGAAGCCAGTATCGAAGGAACCGGCATGGGTTGGGCCATCGGCACCGACCAGCCCAGCGCGGTCAATCGGGAAGCGCACAGGCAGGTTCTGGATCGACACATCGTGCACGACCTGATCATAGCCGCGCTGAAGGAAGGTCGAATAGATCGCGCAGAACGGCTTATAACCTTCTGAGGCCAGGCCAGCGGCAAACGTTACAGCATGCTGTTCAGCAATGCCCACATCGAAAGTGCGCTTTGGAAACACTTCGCCGAAGAGGTCCAGCCCCGTGCCGGTTGGCATCGCAGCCGTGACCGCGACGATCTTGTCGTCGTGACGCGCTTCTTCGATCAGGCTGGTGCCGAAAATCTTGGTATAGCTTGGCGCATTTGCAGGCGGCTTCGACTGCTTGCCGGTGATGACGTCGAACTTGTTGACGCCGTGATATTTATCGGCAGCAGCCTCTGCAGGCGCGTAGCCTTTGCCCTTCTGCGTCACCACATGGATGAGCACAGGACCTTCCTGCGCATCACGAACATTTTTCAGGATCGGCAGCAGGTGGTCAAGGTTATGTCCATCGATGGGACCGACATAATAAAAGCCCAGTTCTTCAAACATCGTACCGCCGGTAAAGAAGGCACGCGTGAATTCTTCCGATTTACGGGCTTTGTCCTGCAAAAATTTCGGTAGTTTCTTAGCAATCTGCTTGGCGGCTTCACGCACGCTGCGATAGGTCTTTCCAGAAACAAGGCGCGCCAGATAAGCGCTCATCGCACCGGTTGGCGGCGCAATCGACATATCGTTGTCGTTGAGGATGACGATAAGGCGCGCATCGAGCGCACCGGCATTGTTCATCGCTTCGTAAGCCATACCAGCCGACATGGAACCGTCGCCGATTACCGCAATCACATTGCGCTTTTCGCCAGAAAGATCGGCGGCAACGGCCATGCCAAGGCCCGCAGAAATAGACGTGGAAGAGTGTGCCGCGCCAAACGGATCGTATTCACTCTCGGCGCGTTTGGTGAAGCCGGAAAGCCCGCCTTCCTGACGCAATGTGCGAATACGGTCCCGGCGGCCCGTCAGAATCTTATGCGGATAGGTCTGATGACCGACGTCCCAGATGATACGATCATGCGGCGTGTCGAAGACATGATGCAACGCTACAGTAAGTTCAACCACACCCAAACCTGCGCCCAGATGCCCGCCTGTTGTGGAAACGGCATCGATCATCTCGGCGCGCAATTCCTGCGCAAGCTGCGGCAGGTCCGCTTCCGGCAATGCACGCAAAGCATCCGGCGTGGGTGCCTTGTCGAGCAACGGGGTTATGGGTCGGGACATTACTTACCCTATCTATCCGGTTAGGTGTTTAAAGCGCGTTTTGATCTGGTTTAATCTGATCGGCGCTCCAAGCGTGGTCGGTATAACAGTATCGAGCCTCAGATCAAGCAGGGCGGGACATCGTGTCCTATGCAACGGGATGCAAAATCATTCAGGCAAAGGTACGAATTCGTCTTCGTCACCGGGCACTATATCGAAGCGGCCCGTGCGCCATTCTTCTTTTGCCTGTTCAATGCGTTCTTTGGAAGACGACACGAAATTCCACCAGATATAACGCTTGGAGCCGAGGGCCGCACCGCCAAAAAGCATGAAATGTGCGCCTTCCGGCCCGGCTCGCACGATAATATCATCGCCCGGTCGAAATGCCAGCAGACGGTCAGGCGGAAACACCTCGCCACCAATGCCAACATTGCCACGCAGTGTATAAATTGCGCGTTCTTCTGTGGTGGGTGGAATATGGAACCGCCCACCCGGCAGCACTTCAATATCCGCATAGAGCGTTTCAGCGTGTTGGATCACCGGCGAGTTAACGCCATGCATCGAACCAATGATTAGACGCCCTTTGAACTCACGATCCTCCATCAGCGGCAAATCCGGCGCGTTGGTGTGGAAGAATTCCGGGTTGATTTCTTCAAACTGCTCCGGCAGGGCAAGCCATGTCTGCACACCCGAAATCGATAGCGGACCGCTACGCTCTTCTTCAGGCGAGCGTTCAGAATGGACAATCCCCCTCCCCGCCGTCATCAGGTTCACATCACCGGGCTGGATCACCATTTCGGTGCCAAGGCTATCACGATGCCGGATATGGCCATCAAAAAGATAAGTCACGGTCGAAAGGCCGATATGTGGATGTGGACGAACATCAAGTGCATCGCCATCCCGCAGAACCGCCGGTCCCATTCGGTCAAAAAAGATGAACGGCCCGACAAGACGACGGCGAACCGTGGGAAGCGCACGCCGCACCTCCAGCCCGCCAATATCGCTCGTCCGCGGGATAACCAGCGTTTCGATGGCATCCACGGTGGTCTTGTCGCCAAGAACCGGATCAGGGCATGGAAAGAAACTCATGAAGCCACTACCAAATAAAAATGCACCAGCGGAGAGCGCCGGTGCTGCCGTCATGTCGAATATGATAGCCCTTAGAGCGGTTCCAGTTAAGATTGAATCATTGAAACCGCTCTAATTATTTGCTTTGGCGCATTTCCATACGCAATGCCGGTTCCCGCTTTTGCGGGAAATGCTTTAACGATTGTGCAATAGTCGCGACAATTCGTTCGTATCAGGCACCTGACCGTTGGTCGTCAGCTTGTCCACTAGTCCCGGAAGAACCTGCGAGAGCTGATTGAGCAGTTCCTGCTGGTCAATGCCGGCGTGGGCCGCGATTTCGCTCAGTGTCTTCTGACCAAGTGCATCGCCTAGCTGGCCCGGCTCAATCTGGTGATTGTTACCCTGCCCTACCCAGGAATCCACTTTTTCCCCAAGACCTGCCTGTTTCAGCTGGTCGAGCAAGCCACCAAGACCACCACCGAGCGGACCGGGTGCCGCAGGCGCAGAGGATGCCCCGCCACTTGCAAGCGTTCCACCAAGCAAGCCACCAAGGCCACCTAGAATACCGCCGAGTAGACCACCGCCGCTATCTGCCTGCTGAGGTGCGGACTGGTCTGGGATGGACGCAGGTTGTTCAGGCTCCTCGCTGTGCCCTTTCAGCATCTTGCCGACCAGAAGCGCACCGAGTGCAATCAGAACCGGCTTGGCAAGGCTGCCGCCGGGGATCGGCGAATTCTTGGAATTGTCGTCATAGCTTCCCATCACGCGATACTCCCTGTTGGACGCTGTGATTTTCTCACATGCGATAAGTTAAGGTGAAATAAGTTTCTGCTTTTGACAAGCATTATACCTTGCCAAATCGAAACTATTGTGAAAATTTTCTAACTGCCTGATGCAAAAACTTATTTGCGCAATAGGAGATATTAGATGTCTGTTATAAGCTGGATTATTCTAGGTCTGATCGCCGGCTTCATCGGCAGCAAGATTGTCAATAAAAGCGGCCAGGGACTGTTCTTCGACATTGCGCTAGGCATTGTCGGGGCAATCGTTGGCGGCGTTCTTTCTTCATCTCTTTTCGGTCGCGGCGTCACTGGCGCCTTCGATCCAATCAGTCTGATTATCGCCATTATCGGTTCAATTATAGTTTTGTGGGCTTACCACAAGATCACCGGCAAGCGTTCCATCGGCTGAAAAAACCATTTATATATGCTGGCTCCGGTTCGCGCCGGAGCCTTTTCATATCTTGTCTTCTGAAAGTGCCACCTTTTAATGATGAGCTTCATCGAGCCCTACATCACCGCCTACGGCGCGCTGGCACTTTTTATTATTGTCTATTTTGAATCTTTCGGCGCACCGCTTCCCGGCGAAAGCGCTCTTATCGCTAGTTCTCTTCTGGCTCTTCATGGCACGCTGAATATCGAAATGGTTATTCTGGCCGTATTTGTTGGCGCAGTCTTAGGCGACTGCACCGGCTATGCCATTGGACGCTTTGGTGGAAGAGCACTCATCCTTCGCTACGGAAATTATGTGAAGCTTACGCCCGAACGGTTCGACAAGTTCGAGAAGATGTTTGAGAGCAAAGGTATCTACGTGGTCGCAACGGCGCGCTTCGTCGTACTTCTAAGGCAATTGAACGGCATTGTTGCAGGGTCCGTGAAAATGAATCCGCTGCATTTTTTATGCGCCAATGTGGTGGGTGCTGCCGGGTGGACGCTTGTGTGGGGACTTGGCCCCTATCTTCTGAGCGGCGTGCTTGCGCCCTACGCCGCTCAACTCAAGGCAATGTTTTAATTATTCAGCGTCCAGCGGTTCAGTGCCAGCAGGCTGACCATCGCGACCGATGCGGATTTTCTCGACCTTGTCTTCAGCTGATTTCAGTAGCGTGTCGCAATGCTTCTTCAGCGCTTCGCCGCGCTCATAGATGCGGATAGATTCTTCCAGCGGCACGTCGCCCCGCTCCAGATCATCGACGATCTTCTCAAGCTGCTTCAAGGCGTCCTCGAAGCTCATAACTGCAATGTCGGTGTTGGACGGTTCGGTTACCATTGTTTATCCTTTCAACAGCCGCGTAATATGAGAAGACGCGGACTGCGACAAGCCCTCAAGATCATATCCACCTTCAAGCACGCTCACCAGTCGGTGATTGCAGAACCGTTCTGCACGTTCCATGAGCTTGCCCGTCGCCCAATCGAAATCCGCCTCATCTAGATTGATCTCGGCCAGCGGATCGCGGAAATGCGCGTCGAAGCCAGCTGAAATAAGGACCAAATCAGGCCGGAAGTTGTCCAAAGTGGGCAATACACGACTATTAAATGCCTCACGAAATTCGCGACTACCGGTATTGGGCGAAAGTGGTGCATTGACGATGTTGCCTACCCCAACCTCATCTTTCCTGCCCGTGCCTGGAAAAAGAGGAAACTGATGCGTCGAGCAGTAGAGAACGCTTGGATCGTCTTTGAAAATATCCTGTGTACCATTGCCGTGATGCACGTCCCAATCGATGATTGCGACGCGCTCGGCACCGTGATTGCGCTGCGCATGACGGGCAGCGATAGCAACATTGTTGAAAAGGCAAAAGCCCATTGCTGTTGAAAGTTCGGCATGATGACCGGGAGGACGCGACGCGACAAACACATTGTCCGCCTGCCCGGAAAAAACATCATCGACAGCAGCGTTCGCGGCACCAATCGCCAGAAGGGCAGCTTCCCAGCTTTTCGGGCTCACATAGGTATCCACACCGAGTTTATTGATTGGCTGCGGTGCTTCTTCGTCGTCAATCGGGTCCGGTATCTCATTCCGGACCGTTTCGACATAACTCCCGGGATGCGCGAGCAAAATGGCATCTTCCGAGGCCATTTGCGCTTCCACACGATCAAGACGATAAAAATCCGGCCCTTCCAGCTCGCTCATCAATGCACGAATGCGATCGGGCCGCTCGGGATGACCGGGCGGCACGTTATGTTCAAGATAGATTGGATGCCAGTAAAGCCGTGTGGTCATGTACTCACTTTAGAGTGCCGTGCGCCCTTCTGGGCGCTACACAAGATCGCTCTATGCTATTGATGCTACAGCATCGCGACATTCAGATGATTTCAGTGCGCGCGATGTTGATACCGAAACCTTCGAGCCCGACATAGTGACGCTCACGCGATGCCAACAGCGCGATCGAAGTGATACCGAGATCCTTCAAAATCTGGGCTCCCAAACCGATCTGACGCCACTCTTCCTCGCGGGCTACGGCCTCGGCATGGGCTTCATGTTCACCGAGCAGAGCTTCGCGTGCACGCGCATCACGATGATCACGACGCACACCAACCGAGCCTTCACGCAGATAAACCAGAACGCCGCGGCCTTCCTTGCCCATACGTTTCATGATCTCGTCGAGATTGTTGCCACCTTTTCCAAACACATCGCTCAGCACATCTTCGCGATGCAGGCGGACAGGCACATTTTCGCCATCACGAATGTCACCAAAGACCACCGCCACATGCTGCATAGGCTCCCATGGGAGTTCGTAAGTATAAGCATGGGCCTCACCAGCACAGGTGTCTATTTTAGCGTCACCAATCCGCTTGACGAGTGTTTCCTTACGCTGACGATAGGCGATTAGGTCAGCAACCGTCACGCGATGCAGCTTGTGCTGTTCAGCAAAAGCCGTCACATCAGGCCCACGCATGACAGTTCCATCATCATTAATCAGTTCGCAAATGACGCCGATGGGTGGCAGATTTGCGAGCTTGCAGAGATCGACAGCCGCTTCGGTATGGCCGGAGCGCATCAGCACTCCACCTTCACGCGCAATGAGCGGGAAAATATGGCCTGGGCGTACAAAATCAGCAGCACCAGCATTGGGATTTGCCAGATTACGCACCGTGAGCGTGCGGTCGTCAGCCGAAATGCCGGTCGTCGTGCCATGGCGATAATCAACCGTGACAGTGAATGCAGTTGTATGAGCGGATTCGTTTTCAGCGACCATTGGCGCAAGATTGAG
This sequence comes from Brucella sp. HL-2, assembly GCF_025846885.2. Classification (NCBI taxonomy): domain Bacteria; kingdom Pseudomonadati; phylum Pseudomonadota; class Alphaproteobacteria; order Hyphomicrobiales; family Brucellaceae; genus Brucella; species Brucella sp. HL-2. The sequence goes on from NZ_JAOYTK010000013.1 coordinate 84,423, forward strand.
GCGCTTGGCTTCTTCACGTGGCATAGGCGTGCACACGATGCCAGACGTATAGCGCACGATGAAGGCCATCTTTTCCGGCGTGCAATGCACTGCTGCAACGATCAGATCGCCCTCGTTCTCACGACCGTCATCATCCATGACCACAACGATTTCGCCACGCTCGAAAGCCCGCAGCGCATCAACGACCTGTTTCTGATTATAGCTCATTTCAGCCTCAATGGTTGTACCACAGCTTCAGTCGAAAACCGGCCCTCAGTTCCTGAAACTATTCTCTTTATACCAAGGCACTAAGATGCTGACGCATCACGCCTCGAAAATGTTCAGTCGCCATAAAGGCTTAATCAATACCCAATGAGTTGCACCCCGGGGTATTGGTCTTACCCGTCACACGCGGCCTGTCTGACCACGGTGGCGCAAATAATGATCAGCAATTGCGCAGGCGACCATAGCTTCGCCAATTGGCACCGCACGGATACCCACGCAAGGATCATGACGGCCCTTGGTCATTACATCAACTTCCCTGCTGTCCTTATCGATGGACTTGCGCGGAGTGAGGATCGATGAAGTCGGCTTGACCGCAAAACGCGCAACAACTGGCGCGCCCGTCGCGATACCGCCCAGAACGCCGCCCGCATGATTGGACAGGAACATCGGCTGTCCGTCATTGCCGATACGCATTTCGTCAGCGTTTTCTTCACCGGTCAGGCGTGCGGCCTCAAAACCATTACCGATTTCAACGCCCTTGACGGCATTGATCGACATTAGCAGGCTTGCGATATCCTGATCGAGCTTGCCATAGATCGGCGCGCCGATGCCTGCTGGCACGCCTTCAGCCACGATTTCAATAATCGCGCCAATGGAAGAGCCATTCTTGCGAATGCCGTCCAGATAATCGGCGAAAACCTCAACCGAACCGGCATCAGGCGTGAAGAACGGATTGTTATCGACTTCATCCCAGTTCCAGCGCGTGCGGTCGATGTCGTGAATGCCCATCGAGACCAGCGCGCCGCGCACCTCAAGACCTGGAACAACTTTTCGAGCAATCGTCCCAGCAGCAACACGTGCTGCCGTTTCACGCGCAGAGGAACGTCCACCACCGCGAAAGTCGCGAATGCCATATTTGACGTCATAGGCGTAGTCGGCATGGCCCGGACGATACTGCCGCGCGATATCGCCATAATCCTTGGAACGCTGATCAGTGTTTTCGATCATCATCGAAATCGGCGTGCCGGTGGTAGTCATGGTCACGCCATCATCGCCAAGCAGAACGCCAGACAACACGCGTACCTGATCCGGTTCGCGGCGCTGGGTTGTATATTTCGACTGGCCGGGCTTACGCTTGTCGAGATAGGCTTGGATTTCGGCTTCAGTGAAGGTGATGCCGGGAGGGCAGCCATCCACCACACAACCAAGCGCCAGACCATGGCTTTCGCCCCAGGTTGTTACGCGGAAGAGATGACCAAAACTGTTATGAGACATTGCTAAGCCCGATTAAGGAATGCGCCTTTTCAGGCAGGATACGCGCTGGTTTTATTGGCCTTTTCAGCCATGGTCAAATTATAGCTCGGAATAGGTTCATCGAGATCGCAAAATTTCCTTCGGATCATCCACATACCGCATTCTTTTTGACACATTCCGCCCACTAAAATGGGGTCAATAATCACATTGCGCTGCCCATTTTCTATCCGTACAGTCAGACTATACAACCAGAGGGAAAGTGATTGCGCAAAATGCAATTCGTGTCGAATCAGTCAAAGGACAGACTGGCACACAAAAGGAGGATGACAGCCATGCAGTATGTGGTGGGACTGATCTTCATCATTGCCTCGCTTTTCTCGACCGTCGCCATGGCGGATGATGTCGAGGGCAAGATCACTGGTATCAATCAAGACAAAGAAACTATCACGCTGGATGATGGCAAAACCTATAAATTGCCCGGCGAGTTTGACTATTCCGCGATTTCCAAAGGTATGAAGGTCATCATTCTCTATGATGAAGCTGATGATACCCGCTTCATTACCGACATTCAGGAAGCGCCGTAAATATCATTTCACCTCAAGCACAATACCCGTGTCGTATTGGCGAACAAAATCGACGCGGGTTCCGTTCCAGTGATAGCTGTAATGCCTCCCCTGGACGGGAATCGTTATAACATTCGGCCAGAAAATCCCGATGCAAAAGCCACCGCGCATCCGCACGCTCGGCCAGAGAAGTCCCTGACTTCCCTGAGCGCGCAGTTCTCGCCCCTCGACATGCGAAGCCGTATAATCGACCGGATCAAGCACGTCCGGCACCTTGCTCACATCATCGAGTTCCCGATCGACACTCCCAATCAGCGCCCGAAAGTCTGAAGTCCATCCGGGCTCTTCATTTGTTGCGCGCATGAATTTTTCATGATGGTGGATGGTTTCAGCAACCGCCACATTTTCACGGTCCGCAGCATAATAAATACCGTAGCTTCCGTCGCTAAAGCGACCGGGTCGCTGCGTGGAGCAATGCACGAACGGCGCCATCACGTAAGATGCGCCGTGGCCCGCTACTCGCCGGTCGGCAGGCACTTTTCCAAGATCGCCAATCTCGAAACGAATACGCGGATTGGTCTTTTCTTCAACTGAAGCCAGAGCCTCCCAATCGCGGGGATCAGCAATATCTTCAAACAGATCAATGGGGGGGATGGATGGAGCGGATGATGCGATAAGTCTGCGGCCAGTGAACTTGGCGCTTTACAGCCAGCTCACTTACCATGCGCCGCGCTCCGCATTTAGCCAGTCGCGAAGGGCAGCAAGATCGGAAATTTCACCACGCAGCATGAGATCAAGCGCCGAAAGCCCGCCAAAAGCGGCATTGGGCTTTCTGATCCAGGCGTAGCCGCGCGCGGCATCACGAAACAGATAACGCAGGCCTTTGTGAATGCCCATAAGATGCGCCATCCGCATCCGCAAATCGCGATCGATGCGACCGATAGTACCTTCTTTCCAACGCGCCCATGTGCGCGCTGACATATCGCCCAAGAGCGTACAGGCCTCCGTGTCCGACAGCTTCCAAGCCTTAAGCAAGTTGACCGTGGTGCGTGCAAGTGCGCCCGCTTCCTCGTCAGTGATCACGCTTATCAGACCGCCTGCGGGCGTTATGCTGATTGGTTGAAGTTCCATCGCTCACCTTCCTTATGGCGGAAAGATAGCATATTTTTGCCAAATGGCAATAAAGGCGTTTTATGACCTACGACCCTATGCCTTCCGAAGCCATCCGCTGCGGATGACCTGTGCCCATTCCTCCCTATTCGCTTGCTCGGCAAGCGTGATCATACGTGTGGTATCATAAGGAATACTACGGAACGTGACCTGCCATCCCAGAGCACCATCTTCGATAATGGCATAGGAGGCATTCGGTGTTCCTGTCTCGACAATATGCGGCACCGGTTGATCATCATCATAGCCGGGGCACCCCACACTTCCTGGATTGACGATCTGGCGACCGTCACTCAAACGCACCACGCGCGGCGTATGCGTATGACCGCAGAGGATAAGCGAAGCGGCAACATCTTCTGCCTCCGCTTCGATTTCATCACGACCACGCAGAACGACATCGCCGGTTCGTTTGACCGTTTCTAGCCAATAAGTCATGTCGCTCGTCGGCGTACCATGACAGATAAAAATTCGCCCGTCCGCGAGTGTTAGGGTTGCGGGCAAATTGCGCAGCCAAGCAAGATGCGGCTCTTCAAGTTGCTCAAAAGCAACGCGATCCGATGGCCCCATCTCGGCGATAGACTTTTCGACCAACCAGCGGTCATGATTGCCACGAATGGAGATCATCGCGCGCGCCATCAGCTTATCCGCCGTCTCACGGGCTGCGAGCGGCCCGCTCAGATGGTCACCTAGATTGATAATGGTTTCGATACGCAACGCATCGATATCAGCGAGTACAGCTGCCAGCGCATCGCTGTTGCCGTGAATATCAGCAATAACTGCAAAGCGTTTGAAGAGCATACTATTCTCGCAAGGTGAGCTTTCAGTGCGGGTATTACAACGCCTCTTCACAGACCTGAAAAGTTACCCGGCTTTTTAAACCCACTCAAGCTTGCCGTTTTCAAACTTCAGAATCTTATCCTGCGGAATGGAGAGATTTGCGGCGGCGTGACCATCCATATCGCCATAGAGATAGAACAAGGTGCGGATGCAGCCGCCGTGCGTCACGCAAACGGTTGGCCATTCCACGGCCTCAACCCAGCGACCAATCCGCTGTGAAAGCCGCATGTAGCTTTCGGCAGTATCTCCCGGTGGGATGAAATTCCATTTATCGCGGGCACGGGCTTCAACGAGATCGACGCTTTCCTTGGCAATGTCTTCCATCATGAAGCCTTGCCAGTCGCCGAAATTCACTTCCATCAGTTGTGGATCGGTGCGGAAGTCGTATGGGTCGAGCCCCGTGCGCAAACGAATACGCTCCATAGTTTCGCGCGTACGGCGCAGCGGGCTTGCCACGAAATCGTAGCCTGCCCCATTGCCGATAAGCGATTTCAGCACATCGCCGTTTCGATCAGCCTGCGTACGGCCATGGGCGTTGATATCAATATCGAGCTGCCCCTGTATGCGCTGCGAAACATTCCAGTCGGTTTCACCGTGACGCGAAAAGTAGATGATCTCCCGAGCCAAAACCCTACCTCTATCTGCCGCTTGATTTCATCGTTTGATGCGCAGTGTTGCGCATGTGCTCTTTCTCGATAGCCTTCCCGCACGGGAAAGACATAAGAAAAATCCCGAAAAGTCGGTCAACTTTTCGGGATTTGGTATTATCTGGCTCAGTCCTTGACGACCGAGATATCCGGCGCATCGACCGCCTTCATGCCAATGACGTGATAACCACTGTCGGCATGATGTACTTCTCCGGTAACCGAGCGAGACAGGTCGGAGAGGAAGTAGAGACCAACGTCGCCTACTTCATCGATGGTCACGGTACGGCGCAGCGGCGCGTTATATTCATTCCACTTGAGAATATAACGGAAGTCGCCAATGCCGGATGCAGCCAGCGTCTTGATCGGGCCAGCAGAAATCGCGTTGACGCGAATGTTCTGTGGTCCAAGATCGACTGCGAGATACTTTACGCTTGCTTCAAGTGCTGCCTTTGCAACGCCCATGACGTTGTAGTTCGGCATAACTTTTTCAGCACCGTAATAGGTCAACGTCAGAATAGAACCGCCCTCAGCCATCAGCTTTTCTGCACGGCGCGAAATTGCCGTAAGCGAATAGACTGAAATCAGCATCGTGTTCTGGAAATTGGCTTCGCTTGTGTCGACGTAACGGCCAGTCAGTTCATCCTTGTCGGAGAAACCAATCGCGTGCACGACGAAGTCGAGCTTGCCCCACTTCTTTTCAAGTGCTTCAAAAACAGCATCAATGCTTGCACCGTCAGAGACATCGCAATGTCCAGCGACGAAAGCGTCCAATTCTTCAGCCAGTGGCTCGACGCGTTTCTTCAACGCATCACCCTGATAGGTGAATGCAAGTTCCGCTCCAGCTTCACGAGCGGCCTTGGCAATACCCCAGGCGATGGAACGGTTGTTGGCTACGCCCAGAATCAATCCGCGCTTGCCCTGCAACAAACCAGACTTTGCGGTCATTAAGGGTCCTCATTGAAATATAATCAACTAGATGCCCTATCGCACAGGCTTGCACAGGCTTCAAGCAATTGCGCGTAAAAAGCCGGGTATTGTGATTTTATCGCACAGCACAGTTGTGCTCGTGCATCGGCTGCGGGTGGGAAATGTGCCAGCATAGATGGTTTCCAGGGCTGAATGCAGTAACCGCTTCCAGCCCCGGTGCCGTTTAGTCAGTCTTGCGCTTGCGCAAAAACTCTTCCAGCTCCGTGTCACCGCCTTCCGGCAGCATAATACGGACGTGAACATAAAGATCGCCATGGCCACCGGCCTTGAGCGGCAAACCTTTGCCTTTCAGCCGCAGTACCTTGTCGGAACTGGACCATGCAGGAACCTTGACGGCTATGCGGCCATTGAGCGTATCCACTTCCGCTTTGCCTCCAAGAACCGCATCGGCAAGCTCGACAGGAAGATCAACGTGCACATCGCGGCCTTCAAGTTTGAAGCGCGTGCTCGGCTTGAAGTGGATCGTCACCAAAGCATCGCCCGGCGTGCCGCCCACAATGTGTTCGCCTTGCCCTTTAAGCCGGATGGTCTGACCATCCTCAACAAACTGCGGCAGCTTGATCTTCAGATGTTTACCGTTCGGAAATACGGCTTCAACCTTGTCGGCACCAGCTGCCTGTTCAAGCGTGATGTTGATAGACGCAGCAAGATCACTGCCCTTGACGGGTCCGCGCTGCTGACGTGCCCCACCGCGAGCACCGCCGCCAAAAGCACCGCCGAACAGATCGTTCAATATGTCTTCCGCACCGCCAAAGCCGCCTTGCTGACCACCACCGGCACCACGAAATTCAAAATTGCCGCTCCCGCCACGCTGGCGAAAACCGGCGAACGGATCGCCACCGGCACCACCAAAACCGCCCTGCCCGCCGAAACCCTGCCCACCGAACCCCTGAAAGGCTGGCTTGCCTTCGGCATCAATTTCGCCTCGATCAAATTGGCCACGCTTGTCTTTGTCGCCAACAATCTCGTAAGCCTGATTAATCTCCGAAAAACGCTCCTGCGCCTTTGGGTCATCCTGGTTCTGATCCGGATGGTGTTTTTTGGCCAGCTTGCGAAAAGCCGATTTTATTTCTTCGGGCTTCGCCGTTTTGGCGACGCCCAACACGCTATAGGGATCGCGCATAAAAGTCCTCATTCAGGAAAAATGACTGTAATCTCAGTCTTTAGACTCAGTTTGCCATAATATGCGCACTAAGCTCAGAAACTTCCAGAGTTATAGAGGACTGTTTCCCAGAAAGCTTAAATTGGTGCAAAAGAAGTCAGGGTCCACTGGCCGCCGCGCTGCATGCACGTCTCACCACGATAAATGGAAACGCCGTCAAATGCTTCGCGCGAAGTTTCAAACTTCCGACATAGGCCATCATCGGATTTTGTCTCGGCAATCGTAGTGATCGTTCCCTGACTGCCGGTATCGGGATTGGCCCAAGGCACCGGCTTTTTACCCCATTGGGTGAAATCAAGCGCAGAGACGACACTCTTAATCGTAGACTGATCCGAAAGCTTGCCGGTATCTGTTTCAACCTTTTGGGCTGGCTTTACTGAACCGGTGATCGTCGAAGAATCAGGCACCGCTTTTTCGATACTGAACCCGCCCATGGCGCAACCAGCCAATGACATCACAACCATAGCAAGAGCTGCATGGCGTAGAAGCGCCACGCTTAAAACTGCAGAGTCGTCATATTTTTCGCGGCGAGCGGATAAAGCAGCCAACGGTCTTCCCTTAAATACACCCTAAAGATGTAGCGAATATGGGGGATATGGAGTTAACAAGCGGTTCGCGGGCAAGGTAAACAAATCAATACCAAAGGACAACGGTATAAAACTGGCGGGCACAGCTTCCTTCGTTCAAGCTGTTTCCCGGCATGCAAACAACTGAAATGCGATTTGATCTAATGGTGTTTAACGGGCATCGAAGCCGAACCCGTTTCACACTTTTCGGGATACGCTTTAAATCTGCCATGTTTGGATTTTCAGATTGCACGAATATCGAACCGGGGAGGAATATGTGATTTCCCGTCGTGGGTTACTGATTGGTGGTGCAGTTTTGGCCACCGCGCTAAACATGCCTGTTTTGTCCGCAAGGGCACAAAGCACCCGGATTCCGCTCTGGCCAGCCTTCCCGCCCGGTGGTGGCGGCCCCAGTGGTTCTCAGCAAATCAGTGCAAAAGGCGCAATCACTAACATTGCCGCGCCAAGTCTTGAGGTTTTCGCGCCCAAACGTCCAAACGGTGCAGCGATGATCCTTGCAGGGGGCGGCGGATATAAGCGCATCGAGGAAGGCAAAGAGTCCAATCCTGCCGCTCGCTGGCTTGCAGAAAGAGGCATCTATGCTTTTCTGCTGACCTATCGCTTGCCGATTGAGGGCTGGACGAATGGACCGCTTGCACCACTACAAGATGCGCAACGTGCTTTTCGTGTTGTACGTGCGCAAGCTTCAAACTGGAGTATCGATCCAAACAAGATCGGCGCGCTTGGCTTTTCAGCAGGTGGCCATCTGATGGGCCTCACCGCCACGCGCTCGGCTTTTCCGTCTTACCAGCCCATCGACAGCATCGATGTACAATCCGCACGGCCAGATGTTGCGGCACTCATTTATCCCGTCATCACGCTCGCAGCGCCCTATGACCACACCTCAACACGACGCTCACTCGTGGGGAAACACCCCACAGATGAAGCAGTGAAACAATGGTCGGTCGAGAGCCATGTGGGCAAGGATTGCCCTCCGATCTTTCTCACACAGGCCGATGACGACCCCATTTCAAATCCGGCCAACAGTCGCATCATGCAGCAGGCTTGTGAGCAAGCAGGCGTAGCGGTGGAATTTCACGCAATCGCATCAGGTGGCCACGGTTTTGGCATGGGTCGCCCTGGCACTCCGACGGCAGAGTGGCCGATCTGGTTTGAAAACTGGCTCCGCGCGCAAAACATGCTTGTGTAATCTGCCGCAACAAGCGGGCATGGACAAAGCTTACGAATTGGACGAGGTTCCTAACCACAAACAAGCGAACATGCTTTCCAATCGAACTGCGAAACAAACAAATGACCAGCGCCACCGACGATTTTACCCAAAGCTCAGAACCGTTCAACCTCTTCGCTGAATGGCTCAATGATGCAACCAAGAGCGAGCCGAACGATCCGAATGCACTGGCTCTGGCCACTGTCGATCCAGATGGGCTGCCCAATGTGCGCATGGTGTTGCTCAAGGATTTCGATGAGCACGGCTTCGTCTTTTACACCAATTATGAGAGCGCAAAGGGACAGGAAATCCTGTCTGCCGAAAAAGCTGCAATGTGCTTTCATTGGAAGTCGCTGCGCCGTCAGGTGCGAGTGCGCGGCCCTGTAGAAAAGGTTAGCGACGCAGAAGCCGATATTTATTATGCCTCACGCCCGCGTGGTAGCCGCATCGGTGCCTGGGCATCCAAGCAGTCGCGTCCGCTTGAAAGCCGCTTTGCACTGGAAAAGGCTGTTGCTGAATATACGGCCCGATATGCAATTGGCGAAATCCCTCGCCCTGCTCATTGGTCTGGTTTCCGCATTCGCCCAACTTCCATTGAGTTCTGGCATGACCGTCCATTCCGTCTGCATGATCGCGTGTTGTTCACGCGACCCACGCCGGAAGGCGACTGGAACAAGGACAGGCTCTATCCATAGTCGAACAACAAAAAGGCCACCGTTTCGGTGGCCTTTTTGACCTTCTAGACCAGCGGCTTGACCGCGACCCAGAGGCTTCCAAGTACAAGACCTAAGAAAATAATAAGCCCGACGATGTTGTTCGATTTGAACAATCTCAGGCACTGGTCCGGATTATCGATATCGAGCACGATGATCTGGCGATAAAGATGTGCACCTGCGGCAAGCAGACCTGCCAGCGCGGGCATTGGTACCTGAGCCACTGCAAAAGCTGCCGCGAAAAACCCGATCGCACCACCATAAAGCACCATGAGCGCCGTCTTGGTATGCTTTCCGAAAAGGCGCGCAGTCGAGCCAACACCGACCAACGCATCATCTTCCTTGTCCTGATGTGCATAAATGGTGTCATAGCCGATCACCCACAGAATCGCGCCGATATAAAGCAGCACAGGTGGAAGCGCGAGCGAACCTTCGACTGCCGCCCAGCCCATCAGCGCACCCCATGAGAAGGCAAGCCCAAGTACCAGTTGTGGCCAATTGGTAAAACGCTTCATGAATGGATAGGCCGCGACGATCAGCAGCGAGCCAACTCCAAGCCCGATAGAGAACCAGTTGAACTGCAACACAACGACCAGACCAACCAGAGCCTGCAAGACCAGAAACAGCTTGGCCTGTTTGCGCGTCACTTGCCCTGACGGCAGTGGCCGCGACCGGGTGCGGTCGACCTTATCGTCGATGTCCTGATCGGCAAGGTCATTATAGGTGCAGCCAGCACCGCGCATAGCCACAGCTCCAATAAAGAACAGTACCAGATGCCACGGCGACGGCATAACTGCCCATGCGCCATCGCCCGGTTGTGCGCCGGCCCCTGCAACAAGTGCTGCTGACCACCAGCATGGCCACAACAGAAGCTGCCAGCCGATTGGCCGGTCCCAACGCGCAAGCTGTGCATAAGGCCAGAGCCAGGGTGGCAAAATACGATAAACCCAATGGCCTGATGGCGCGTCCTTTACCCGTCCGCGGTTTTCCCGCGACTGGACATCCGACTTTGCCTCTAAATGCTGCATGACTGCCTGCTTTCCTGAAACTGCGACGGTCTAGGGATTTGAATTTGGCGCTTGAATTCCGGCTGATTGGAACACAGTTTCAAACGTCACATTCGAAAAATCCACTAGATATATAAACTCGCTACTGGTCCTTTGATTCCGATATTTGCCCAATGCTTGTAACCGAGGGATACAAATGTCGAAAACAGGCCACCAGTCCGCTTTTTATCGAAAAATTGCGGCACTGCCCTTGCTCGCACGCGCGATGGGCAATAGAGACCCGAAGTAACTACAGCATCGGCCCAAAAATCGGAATGGATTTTTGGAAAGCACGATGCGTAGATCCATTAGTTCAGAGTGTCCTTTGTGCGCCCAAGAGGACGCACGGCGCTCTAAGTGGCTATTTACTTATCTCACGCGCAGGGAGCAAGGCATGAAAGTTCTGTTGATCGGTTCTGGTGGCCGCGAGCACGCACTGGCATGGAAACTTGCCGCTTCTCCCAAGCTCGAAAAGCTCTATTGCGCGCCCGGCAATCCCGGCATTACCGAATATGCGGAACTTGCCGCACTTGATGTAACCGACCACGCAGCAGTCATCGCCTTTGCCACAGATAAGGCTATTGATCTTGTCATCGTTGGTCCGGAAGCACCGCTCGTGGCAGGCCTTGCTGACGATCTGACTGCTGCCAACATTCGGGTTTTCGGACCCTCGAAGCTTGCAGCTCAGCTTGAAGGCTCCAAGGGCTTTACCAAAGACCTCTGCGCGCGCTTTGATATCCCGACCGGTGCCTATGGTCGCTTCAACAATGCGCCAAAAGCCAAAGCCTATATCCGAGAAATGGGCGCACCTATCGTTGTCAAAGCGGACGGCTTGGCTGCCGGCAAGGGCGTAGTCGTTGCCATGACGCTCGATGAAGCGCTCGACGCTGTCGACGCCTGCTTTGAAGGCGCGTTTGGTTCAGCCGGTGCCGAAGTCGTCGTTGAAGAGTTCCTCGACGGCGAGGAAGCAAGCTTCTTCTGCATTTGCGATGGCAAGACGGCACTGTCACTCGGCTCAGCACAAGATCACAAGCGCGTCGGCGACGGCGATACGGGCGTAAACACCGGCGGCATGGGAGCCTATGCTCCTGCCCCTGTAATGACGCCCGAAATCGTTGAGCGTACCATGCGCGAGCTCATCGAGCCGACCATGCGCGGCATGGCAGAAATCGGAGCGCCATTCTCCGGCGTACTCTTCTTGGGGCTGATGATTGGCAAAGATGGCCCCAAGCTCATTGAGTACAACACCCGCTTCGGTGATCCTGAATGTCAGGTACTGATGATGCGCCTTGAAAGTGACCTGCTCGACCTCATCAATGCTGCCGTTGACGGCAGGCTTGATCAAGTGTCGCTTGAATGGAAAGACCAGCCCGCGCTTACAATCGTCATGGCTGCAGAAGGCTATCCGACCAACGTGAAAAAGGGCAGCACCATTCGCGGCCTTGACAAGCTCGAGGGCATTGAGGGCCTAAAGGTTTTCCATGCAGGCACTGCAGAAAAAGACGGCGAACTTATTGCGAATGGCGGGCGCGTACTCAACGTTACAGCGATTGCCGAAACTGTCGCGAAAGCACAGGCCAATGCCTATGATGCCGTGAAGAAGATCGACTGGCCGGAGGGGTTCTACCGCTCAGACATCGGCTGGAGAGCCGTCGAGCGCGAACGCTCGGGCAATTAGTTCAGGCTATATGAACACGGTTGCGTCCTGCCTTTTTGGCTTGGTAGAGCGCGGCATCGGCGCGACGCATTGTTTCATAAAGACCTTCGTCCTCGACCTGCTCTGCCACACCAAAGCTCGCAGTTGGACCCCAATCAGGGGATTTTCCTTCGAAGCGCAGTTCACATAATGCCTGGCGCAGGCTTTGCGCCAGGGCTTCAGCAACTGTCATATCACTATCCGGAATGAAGACCACAAACTCTTCTCCACCCATGCGCGCTGCCACGGCTGATCGGGGCAATTGTGATTTGAGCAATTTGCCAAAGGCTGCGATAACCCGGTCGCCACCATCGTGCCCATAGGTATCATTGACGCGTTTAAAGAAATCCAGATCGCTCATGATCACTGAATAGCGAATACGCGCGCCCTTGCGCACCAGCACCCGCGAAACATGGCGATCAAAGCCGCGGCGATTATAAATCTGCGATAACTCATCGACTTCTGACTGCTCGCTCGCCTCCCCCACCATATGCGAAACCGTGCTTAGCAGCAGAAGCAGTCCCCGCGCGACCTGCACGAACACGCCTATCGACAGCGAGACAAGCACATGGAGCGTATTAACCTCATCCTCGGGGCGCATGTCAGAGCCTGGCGAGGCAATGAGCAAGGCTTTCGACAGATAATGGAGGCAACTGAAGATCGCGAGCGCTATCATCAGTTTATCAACCAGCCGCAGCATTCCAGAGCGATAGATCACCCGGATCATCAGAAGCTGAACGAGGCAAAGTGGTAGCTGATAGAGAAAACGATGCAGGAAAGATGTCCGCGGCAGATCGTAGATCAAAACATTACACACAATGGCAGCGACGAAGAACCCACCAATGAGCTTCCAATCAATCTTCTGCCTGTAGATGCTTTGCAAGCCAATAATTATCGCGAGAAAGGTAGCCATCAGAAGCGCAAATGAAACGGGCACGAGCACCCGTGGATTGGCAGCAAGCGGAATCCAGTAACCGGAGATTGCGACAAGCGCTGCAGATATCGACGCAAGCGTGAACCAGCGCGGGGCAGAGTAATTCCGTTCCTGAATGGCAACGAAAGCGAATGTCAGGATAAAAACGCACGAAACCGTCAGATTAACAGTCAGAAAATACGGTACGAGCGTCATATAACGGTCCCTTTGAACATGCTTATATTCTAAATGAAGACCAAGAAAATTTCGTTAAACGGCGGAATTCCCATATGCCATTGTTCTGGTTGCGGTTTACAGATCGTCATCCGTTAGGCTCGAAAATTATATAGTTGCAACGTTCTTTCGTAATATTCAGTTCGCACTATTTTATATTGATAATAGTATTTTTATGATTTTTGGAAAAGTGTCTTGTAAATGCCACGAATGCCGCATATATATCGGGCATCGATTTTGTTTTCGAATGTTGCGGCGCGATTTCGCCACCCGGTATTTCTTTCAAACTCGTGAAATTCGGCGATGGATTTCGATCCATTATATATTAACCGTGCGATTTGAAAGGAATTCAACATGGCAAACGGAACAGTAAAATTCTTTAATTCAACCAAGGGCTTCGGCTTCATTCAGCCTGATGACGGCGGCGTAGACGTGTTCGTACATATCTCTGCTGTTGAGCGTTCGGGCATGCATTCGCTGAACGAAGGCCAGAAGGTTAGCTTCGACGTGGTCGCAGACCGCCGTTCGGGCAAGAATGCAGCTGAAAACCTGCAGGCTCTCTAATATTTTTTGGGCGAGGTTCTAAACAGCTTCGCCCAGATAATAGAGCCAAGAGATTTGTCTCCGACCTTTGACCACGGATGTACTGGCACTGATCGTTGAGACAATATGAAGGTCGGGTATTGCCCGGCCTTTTTTATTTTTTACTGCTGTATTTGTTAGGCGCCTTGCGCCCTAGCGGGCGTACAAAGGTCGCTCTAACAGCTCAAATTTGCCGCTTAGCATCACCTTCGATCCGATATGATGTAAGGCGTTGTGCAACGGAAAGTGGCGCAGTCAAATATAGCGAAGCTGTGGTACAGCAACTATTGGAGAACCGTCCATGTCAGATAACGAAAAAGAACAACTGACCAAAGATACGCTCTTCAAGTCCAATCCTTCGAGAATGGAAGCGAAGAACGCGACGACCGACAAGGCCGCTAAAGCCATTCTACAGGGCGAACGCGATGCCGTAGATGCAAAGACAGCGCGGCTACGTGCGGCGCGCCTCAACCGCGACCAGGCTGAATAACATCACAGCCACTCTTGAAACTATCAATAACTTCATCGTGTGAATATTGACGTTTACGTAATAAGCCGATAGCTCTTACTCATGACCAGCCATCAGGCTGAACGGATTGCCAGAGATTTACGGGCAATTCGGAGCCTTTTGAGGAAAAGGTTTTTAGGAGGAAAGATGTATCGCGCGCCGGTTTCTGAAATTTCCCATACGCTTATGAAGGTCGCAGGCCTCGAAAAAGCTATTGAGGATAGTCGTTTTCCTGAATTTTCTGCCGATTTGGCGGAAGCTATTCTGGAAGAGGCTGGCAAGTTTGCCGCCGAGCGCGTCGAGCCGCTTCGTATCCCTGGCGACAAACATGGCGCCACGTTGAAAGATGGCGTTGTCACCACTGCTCCAGGCTGGAAAGAGCTTTATGCCGACTGGATTGCAGGAGGTTGGAACTCGCTAACTGGCACGCCGGAATATGGCGGTCAAGGCCTGCCGACAATGATGTCGGTGGCGGTCAGCGAAATGTGGAACTCCGGCACACTGGCTTTTGCCATCGCTCCCACACTCACCATGGGTGCGGTTGAAGCGCTGGAGAAGCACGCATCAAAAGAGCTTAAAGATATCTATCTCGAAAAGCTCATCACCGGCGAGTGGATGGGCACAATGAACCTGACCGAGCCGCAAGCTGGCTCTGATCTCGGTGCTTTACGTGCGCGCGCAGAGCGGAGCGATGATGGCAGCTATCGCATCTTTGGCCAAAAGATTTTCATCACTTACGGTGAGCATGACCTGACCGAGAATATCGTGCATCTGGTGCTGGCACGCCTGCCCGATGCCCCTGCTGGCACGAAGGGCATTTCGCTGTTTCTTGTGCCGAAGTTCCTCGTCAATGAAGATGGTTCGCTTGGCCGCCGTAATGATCTTTTCTGCTCAGGCCTTGAACACAAAATGGGGATTCACGCCTCCCCTACCTGCACTATGATCTATGGTGACGGCTTTGCGAAGGGGGAAGAACCCGGAGCAGTTGGCTATCTGATTGGCGAAGAAAATCGCGGTCTCGCCTGCATGTTTACCATGATGAACAATGCGCGTCTCCTGGTTGGTATTCAGGGCGTTGGCGTAGCGGAAGCTGCCTATCAGCAAGCATTGAATTACGCCAAGGAACGCAAACAAGGCCGTGCTGTTGGTGCTGATCCCAAGCAGGGCATGAGCCCGATCATCAAGCACCCCGATGTGCAGCGCATGCTGCTCACCATGAAGGCGTTGACGCAAGTTGCCCGCTCCATCACTTATTCCTGCGCTCACGCAATTGACATGAGTCATGCGACCGAGGGGGCAGACGCACAATTCTGGTCGGACCGTGCTGGCCTTCTCACGCCTTTAGCCAAAAGCTTTGCAACCGATGTCGGTGTTGATGTGGCCTCGCTTGGTGTGCAAATCCATGGCGGTATGGGCTTCATTGAAGAAACGGGTGCGGCGCAGCTACTGCGCGATGCCCGCATTACTCCAATCTATGAAGGCACAAACGGCATTCAAGCTATCGACCTCGTGCTACGCAAATTGCCAATTGGCAACGGCGAACATATCACGGGCTTCTTTGCCGAATTGCAGGATGAGGCTGACAAGGCCAAGGCCTCAAACCGTCCTGAACTTGGTGAAACAGGCGCGCGCCTGTCCGTTGCCATTGACGAAGCCCGCTTAGCCACCGACTGGCTGCAAAAGGCAGCAAGCGAAGGCCGGACAGAGGAAGCGCTCGCTGGAGCCACACCGTATCAGCGTCTGTTGTCGCTAACCGTTGGCGGTGCGTATCTCGCACGTGCAGCTCTGACCAGCGATGATGAAGGCCGGGCAGCCCTTTGTCGGTTCTTTGCTGAAAACATGTTGGCGGAAGTTAGTTCCTTGAAAGACACCGTCATCACCGGCGCATCGAGTCTCGCCGCCGCCAAATCTGCACTGGAGGCGTGAGCATGAGCGAGCATATTCTGATTGAGCGTCAAGGTTCCGTGCAGATCATCCGGCTTAACCGGGCTGATAAGAAGAACGCCATCACGCGTGCGATGTATGCCGCGATGGCCAAGGCGCTTGTTGATGGCGATGCAGACGACGCCGTGCGCGTGCACGTGTTTCTCGGCGTTCCGGGCGCTTTTTCATCCGGCAACGACATGCAGGATTTCATGGCTGCCGCCTCTGGCGGCAATATGGGCAATGATATCATGGATTTTCTCGCAGCCCTTTCGGGTGCGAAGAAGCCGATTGTCTCAGGCGTTGATGGCTTAGCCATCGGGATCGGCACGACTATTCATCTGCATTGCGACCTAACATTTGCCACCAATCACGCCTTGTTCCGGACGCCCTTCGTCGACCTTGGGCTTGTGCCGGAAGCAGCGTCCAGCCTACTTGCACCGCCATTGATGGGCCACCAGAAGGCATTCGCACTATTGGCGCTGGGACATGGCTTTGATGCACAGGCAGCCCTTGAAGCCGGCATTGTCTTTAAGGTTGTCGAAAGCGGAGAGCTGGAAACGGAAGTGTTAAAGGCTGCTGAAGAAATAGCCGCCAAACCTCCACAGGCCATGCAGATTGCGCGTAGACTGATGCGAATGCCTGCTGAACCCGTCGCTGATCGCATAGCACGGGAAGCCAGGCACTTTGCCGAGCGGCTCACCTCGAACGAGGCGCGCGAAGCCGTAATGGCGTTTCTCAGTCGTAAGAAATAATCCGAACAAAAAATTACCCGGATGGGGTTACCATCCGGGTGGCTTGCTGGAGGTCAGCCAAGTTGGTTGCTCCGGCATCGGCGGTTTTTGATATCTGGAAAGGTCCTTCGTCTTTCCAGACGACCACCGAGCGGGGCGTTATTCCTTAGATAGTGTAGAAATCTGACGAGAACGTGTTCACACGCGAATGTGATGAATTCTGGGTTTCATTTCAGTTTCTGGCAATAATCTCACGGCCTTCAATCACCATGCGAACACCCAGCGAACCGGTCTTGCGACGAGCAAGGAAGCGCGGGCGACGGCGACGTGGTTCCTGCCCCTGACGACGAGCCTGCGGCTCAGAGGTGCGCACAGGTCCAGTGCTTTCATAAAGCGGACGAGCAATACCATCTTCTTCAACCAGCATCATCGGCAGATTGAAAGTTGCTGCCCATGCGCGCCAGTCAGCAGCAACATCGGTTAGGTCATGAGCAACGAGCAGTGGCACTGAAAGCTGCGGATCTTCATGCATCAGTTCAAGCGTTACGGTGATTTCACCGAACTCATCTTCCACAGCGCGGGCAGCCACACCAACAAACGCATTGATCGGCAGCGCGATCGACATTGGCAGGCCGCTCGAAGGCAAAACCTGCCGGATGACAGCACCACGTTCGCTGATGGTGAAGGTTACGTCTGCATCGCAATCTTCTGCCGCATAAGTCACTACCTGCGGAAGGTGAAACGGATCGAGCCGAAGTTCCTGACCTGCCCATTCTGGCTTCTTAAGTCCGCTGCTCATCATTTTCGACGCCTCTGTCTATCTCTGCCTGTTTTTTGAGAGCCAGTTATTCCGGCTTCTCTTTTGAGCGATGTTCGCTCTTGTTGATTTGGAGAATAGACCGCGTTTATTACCGATGCGCTTAACGCGTTAGGTTAACTTTTCCCTGCTTTTTCATTTGGTTACCGCTTTACAACCAGGTGTAAGAAGTCAGTAATTCTTGCTAATTTACGTTTACATAAATGAAAAGGCGGACAGTTTCCTGCCCGCCTCGGTTTTGTCATATTTGTTGAAATTACAGCACTTTACCCGGGTTCATGATGCCCAGCGGGTCGAATGATTTCTTAATACGACGCATCAATTCGAGCGCCACTGCCTCCTTGAAGAAGGCGAGCTCTTCGCGCTTCAACTGGCCAATGCCATGCTCGGCTGAGATCGATCCGGTATAAGACGCAACAATTGTATGAATGCGGTGATTGAGATCGTGCCAGCGATCAAGGAAAGCCTGCTTGTCAGCACCCACCGGCTGCGACACGTTATAATGCAGATTTCCATCGCCAATATGGCCAAAGCAAACGATGCGCGAACCGGGAATCATTTCCAGCGTTGCAGCATTAGCTTCATGAATGAATTCCGGGATTTTTGCGACTGGCACCGAGATATCGTGCTTGATCGAGCCGCCTTCAGGCTTCTGCGCCCAGGACATTTCCTCGCGCATTTTCCAGAACATCTGTGCCTGCGCCACGCTTTCGGCAATGGCCGCATCCTGAATAATGTCGTTCTCAAACGCTTCGGTCAGAATGGTTTCAAGCGTCGTGCGCGCATCTTCTTCCGAGCGCGTTGAAGAAATATCAACCAGCACATACCAGTCGTGTGGGCTTTCGAGCGGATCGCGTACGCCGTCCACATGGGCAACGGTAAACTCAACGCCGACGCGCGGCATCAGTTCAAAACCGGTGAGCGACGGGCCTGCGTGTTCGGTCGCAAGCTGGAACAGGCGCAGCACGTCTTCCGGGCTGCGTAAGCCCGCATAGGCGACGCCCTTGCCCTTTGGCTGCGGGTAAATCTTCAAAACGGCTGCGGTGATAACGCCAAGCGTGCCTTCAGACCCGACAAACAGGTCTTTCAGGTCATAGCCGGTGTTGTCTTTCTTTACATAGCGCAAATCGTTGAGGATTTCGCCGCTTGGCAAAACCACTTCGAGACCGAGGCAAAGTTCGCGCATATTGCCGTACGCCAGAACAGCAGTACCGCCAGCGTTTGAACCAAGATTGCCGCCAATCTGGCACGAGCCTTCCGCACCGAGCGACAGCGGGAACAGACGGCCCACTTTCTGCGCTTCGTCCTGAAGGTTTTTCAGGATAACACCGGCTTCCACCGTCACCAGATTGCCGACCGGATCAACCGAGCGCACCTTGTTCATGCGGCCAAGCGAGAGAACAACCGTGGTATTGCATTCATCCGGTGTCTGACCGCCAACGAGACCGGTATTGCCGCCCTGCGGGACGACCGGGGTCTTGGTTTCATTGGCGAGTTTCAGGATCGCCGAAACTTCTTCCGTGGAGGCTGGACGCAGCACCAGCGGCGAACGGCCCTGATAGAGATCGCGCTGTTCGATCATGAATGGCGCGATATCTTCCGGCGCGGTCAGCGCATTCTTTTCGCCAACGATGGCTGCAAAACGTTCGATCAGGGCGGTGTCGAGCATGTGCTTCTCTTAAATGTTGGGGGAACTAGCGCGGAGCTGCCGCGCGTTTAAGACGATCATTGATGGCCTCACCGAGACCATCAAAAGGAATGGGTTCAACGGCAATTGTGCGAGCGGCGCTTGCATCAAGCCTGCGCATGAAATCAAACAGATTGCTGGCCGCTTCGCGCAAATTGCCCGATGGGCTTAGGTTCAAGACGGCAACTGCCTTATCAGCATCGGCCACGCGCTTTGGCCCAAAAGCCAGAAGCGCCTCGCCTTCATCAACGCTTGCAACATCGAGACGAACGGCAGCATTGGGGGCATAATGGGATTCCATCATACCTGGTGCCTGAATTGCGGCCTTATGCTCAGCACGTTCAAGCTTCACACCAATCAGCGCTTCGATCTCCTCAGCAGCCAAACCGCCGGGGCGCAGCAGACGCACACGCTCGCCTTCAACCTTGATGATGGTCGATTCCACACCCACGCCGCACGGACCGGCATCGAGGATCATATCGATCTTGCCGCCGAGATCATCAGCCACAGCCTTAGCCGAAGTCGGGCTGATCCGGCCCGAAGTATTGGCGCTTGGTGCAGCAACCGGGCTATCGAGTTGCTTGATAACATCGCGCACTTTTCCGGTTGGCATACGGATGGCGAGGGTATCAAGCCCCGCCGTCACCAGCGGATGGATAGGGCGCGACGTGTCCTGCTGAGCTTTCAGCGGCAGAACGATGGTGAGCGGCCCCGGCCAGAAGGCTTCGGCGACTTTGCGCGAGATCGGGTCGAAAGTCACATAGCGCTCGGCCATGGCAATGCTGTCGACATGGGCAATAAGCGGGTTGAACTGCGGGCGGCCTTTAGCGGCGAAAATACCGGCCACGCCTTCGCCATGTGCGGCATCGGCCGCAAGGCCATAGACCGTTTCCGTCGGGATTGCGACAAGCCCACCGCGCGTGAGTACTTCGACTGCGCGCGAAACAGCATTGTCATCAAATGTCACGATCTCGGCCAAAGGCTTCAGCCCTTATTCATTGTTGCTGCGCATTTTCGCGCACGTCGTAGCTACACAAAGCGTCGCTTTTGAGCAAGAGACTCCAATCAGCACTTCATGCAAGATCGGAATGAGTTATGAAAAAGGCCGCCTCAAAGGCGGCCTTTTTAGTCTTATCCGGCGATTTTCGAGAAATCAGCCACCTTGCTTGTGGCGGTGCGGATTTGTTCAAGCAGTGCAAGGCGGTTGGCGCGAACATTTTCGTCCTCGTCATTGACCAGCACTTTTTCAAAGAAAGTGTCCACCGGACCGCGCAGCTTGGCAAGTGCCAGCATCGCACCACCGAAGTCTTCGCGGGCAATGGCTTCTTCGGCTTCCTGAGCTGCGAGGTTTACAGCCGCATGAAGCGCCTTTTCCTCATCGAGCTTCAGCAGAGCCGCATCGACGCTTGAGGCAACCTTGGTGCCCTTCTTCTCTTCTGCTGCCAGAATATTGGCGGCGCGCTTGGTGCCAGCCAGCAGGTTCTTGCCGTCTTCTTCGTTGATAAAGACGATCAAGGCCTCCAGACGACGCGCAACCAGCAGAAGATTGTCGGCATCCGCGGTCAGAACCGCATCAATTGCGTCGTGTCGTGCGCCTTCGTCTTTCAGGTAGACCTTGAAGCGGTCGTGGAGGAAGGAGAGGAGATCAGGTACAGTAACCTTCGTGTGCTTTTCCAGATCTTCTTCGATCTTATCTGTCTCTACCAAACTCGATTGTCTCGAAAGAGCGGAGATTAACGACTTTTCATCATCGTACGCTCCAATCTCAAGTCCCTTGTCATTTGCTGCTCGGATGATTTGCGCAGCGTCATATATTTCTTTTTCAAACTGCAACTTATAGAGACACATCCAATGCTTTCGGGCGATCTTCGACAGAGATAACCTTATGTCATTTTCAAGAATTAGTCTGATGACGCCTAATGCTGCACGGCGTAACGCATAAGGGTCTTTTGATCCCGTCGGCTTCTCTTCAATTCGCCAAAAGCCAATTAAAGTGTCGAGTTTGTCAGCAAGCGCTACAGCAACGGCAACCGGGTTCTTCGGCACAAAATCCGACGGACCCTGCGGCTTGTAGTGTTCTTCAAGAGCCGTAGAGACGGATTCGTCTTCACCCTGAAGAAGCGCATATTTGCGGCCCATGGCGCCCTGAAGTTCGGGGAACTCGCCGACAACTTCCGTGGTCAGATCGGCCTTGGCGAGAACTGCCGCACGTGCGGCAAGCGCAGGATCGGCACCGACCAGCGGTGCAATCTGGCTTGCCAGTTCGCGGATGCGTTCAACGCGTGCACCTTGCGTGCCTAGCTTGGCATGGAAAGTCACGTTGAGCGCATCCAGACGCGCCATGCGCTGATCGAGCGGCTTTTTCAGATCAAGGCCGAATTTCTCGCCAGATAGCACGAGCTTGTCGAGATCAGGCAGATCGTGCTGATCGGTGTGCCAGAAATAGAGTGCATCGGACAGGCGTGCGCGCACAACTTTGCCGTTGCCATAAGCGATTTCTGTGCCGCCATCGCGGGCTGCGATGTTCGAGATCAGAATGAACTTGTTCGACAGTGCTTCCGTTTCGCCCTGCTTGCGGGTGACGAAGCATTTCTGGTTGGCGCGAATGGTAAGGCGGATCACTTCCGGCGGGATTGCGAGGAATTCTTCCTCAAACTCGCCCATCAGCACGACCGGCCATTCAACCAGACCGGACACTTCTTCAAGCAGACCTTCGTCTTCAACCAGATCGAGGCCAGATGCGAAGGTCAGATTACGCGCATCTTGCAGAATGATTTCCTTGCGGCGCTCGGCGTCGAGCACTACGAAAGCTTTTTCAAGCTTTTCGACATAATCATCGAAACGGCGCACTTTGATCGCCTGACCATCGCTTAAGAAACGATGCCCATAGGTAAGATTGCCCGACTTGATACCGTCAACATCAAACTCGACCACAACCGTTTCTTCGGTTTCAGGGCCGAAGGTGCAGAGGATCGATTGCAGCGGACGCACCCAGCGAAGCGCACCCGGCTTTGACGAGGCCGCACCCCAACGCATGGACTTTGGCCATGGGAAGTTGCGGATTACCTGCGGTACGAGCTCCGCAATAATTTCTTCCGCAGCGCGACCCGGCTTGGTCAGATGAGCGACGTAGAAATCGCCCTTCTTTGGGTCGGAATGCACATGAGCCTGAGAAACATCGGTCAAGCCCGCCTTGCGCAAAAAGCCCTGAATGGCTTGTTCTGGAGCTGTGACGGATGGGCCCTTCACGTCTTCATGCACGTCTTTCGAGCGCACGGTCAGACCGCGAACATCGAGCGTCAGGCGACGCGGGGTCCAATAGGCGGTCGTGGCTTCATAGGTAAGGCCAGCTTCCACCAAACCATCGGTGATCATCTTCTTGAAATCGCCCGCAGCCTTGCGCTGCATACGGGCCGGGATTTCTTCGGAAAAGAGTTCGAGCAACAAATCAGGCATAATAATTACTCGCCCTCACGCTTGAGATTAAAACCACCGGCATCCGTCAACAGGAACGCTTCGCCGCACTGACGCGCGAGATTACGCACGCGCAGGATATAGCTCTGGCGCTCCGTAACCGAGATCACGCCGCGCGCATCCATCAGGTTGAAGACGTGGGATGCCTTGATGCACTGGTCATAGGCCGGGAATACGCACTTATGCAGCGAGCCTTCGCCCGTGCTGCCTGCCTTCAAGATCGCAGCGCATTCGTGCTCTGCATCGATGAAATGCTGATGCAGGATTTCCGTATTGGCCATTTCGAAATTGTAGCGGGAATATTCCTGCTCGGCCTGCAAGAAAACATCACCATAGGTAAGTTTTTCTTCGCCTTCGAGGCCGTTGAAGTTGAGGTCATAGACATTGTCCACGCCCTGCACATACATGGCGAGGCGCTCAAGACCATAGGTCAGCTCACCTGCAACCGGCGAGCATTCAATGCCGCAAACCTGCTGGAAATAAGTGAACTGCGACACTTCCATGCCGTCACACCAGCATTCCCAGCCAAGGCCCCATGCGCCAAGCGTAGGGCTTTCCCAGTCGTCTTCCACGAAGCGCACATCATGCAGCGTCGGATCAAGACCGATTGCGCGCAGCGAACCAAGATACAGATCCTGAAGGTTCGGCGGCGATGGCTTGATGATGACCTGATACTGGTAATAATGCTGCAAACGGTTTGGGTTTTCACCATAGCGGCCATCCTTTGGACGGCGCGATGGCTGCACATAGGCAGCTTTCCAAGGCTTTGGCCCGAGCGAACGCAGCGTTGTCGCCGGGTGGAACGTACCCGCCCCCACTTCCATGTCGTAAGGCTGCAAAATAGCGCAACCATGTTCCGCCCAATAGTTATGGAGCGTCAGGATCAAGCCCTGAAAGGAACGGGTGGGGTGCATATGTGCTGGCAACGTACTGGACACGGGGTCAGGCCTTGTTATTGAAATGATGGCCCGGTCTAATTTGTCCGTCACGCAGGGTCAAGCATGCGAGCCATTGCGCGCGGTAAAATCAGCGCGCAATGAATGATTTGGGGATGGTTTGAACCCTATCTGCGTTAGTTTGCAGCAGGTTTTTCCGTTTCAGGCTTTGCCGGTTCGGCTTTCGGTGCCTCTTCAGCCGGTTTTGGATCAACAGCCTTTGCTTCGGAAGGCTTAGCGTCAGCGGGCTTTGCTGCATCCGCCCGCGAAGGATTGGTTGGATCAGCAAGGCCAGACTTCAGTTTTTCTTCGATCTTGGCGAGTTCTTCCGGCTCCGGTTTACCGGCAATCGCGTGGTTCCACTGGAACGTCGCCTCAAGCTGACGATCCGCACGCCAGTACGCGTCACCAAGATGATCGTTGATGGTCGGATCTTCCGGGCGCAGCTTGACGGCCTTTTCAAGTTCAACGACTGCTTCCGGGTAACGACCAAGCTGATAATAAGCCCAGCCAAGTGAATCGACGATATAGCCATCCTGCGGGCGCAACTCGACGGCCTTCTTAATCATGAGCAACGCCTCATCGAGGTTCTCACCGCGATCAACCCAAGAATAGCCAAGATAGTTCAGCACTTGCGGCTGGTCAGGATAAAGCTCCAGCGCTTTCTTGAAATTCGGCTCTGCCTGATCCCATTCTTTCAAACGCTCATGCGCGATGCCACGCTGATAGAAGACCGGCCAGTGCTTGCGTTCAGGCGACTTGATCTGCTCAACGGCCGCATCATAGATTTTTGCAGCATCGGCAAAGTTCTTGTCCTGCGCATAAACGCCGCCCAGTGCCAGATAGGTGCGAATATCGGTCTTGTCGCGGTTGAGCAAGGTTTTCAACTGCTCAATCGCCTCGCTTGTCTTCTCGTTTTCGGCAAGATTAAGCGCTCGCTGCATTTCTGCATCGCGCCTATAGGGCGATTTTTCAGGAACGCGCGCATAATACTCGACAGCCCTTTCCGGCTGGCGCAGCTTCGCCGAAATATCGCCAAGCTGATAAAGCGTGGCATCGTTATCTGGGCGCAATGGCAGTGACATTTGCAGATAAAGCTTGGCAAAAGCTTCCGCGCCACCACGGTTGATCGCCGTACCAAGCGTATAAAGCACTTCGCCGACACCCTGCTGCGGCGTCTCGATCAGGCGAGGATATTTCTGTCCAGCCTCAATCTTTTCGCGCATCTCGGTGATGGTCATGCGTCCATTCAGAAGCTCTTCAGCATCTTTCAGAATCTTGATTGCGCCGTCCTTGTCACCCTGACGCAACTTGAAGGAGGCATAAGCCATCACAATGCGTTCATAGGTATCAGGTGCGGCACTACCGCCCGGACGATCATCGATCGCCTGCTGGTAATAGTTACGCGCATCCTGCTTCTGACCGGCAATGTCGGCGATAAGTGCTGCATTATAAATGCGGAACAGGCCATACCACTCAGGGCCGTTGATCTTCACAACATCGGTGAGCGCACGCTTCGGATTGCCCTGCCCGACCTTCACCCATGCACCCATAAGGCTTGTCGCGAGCTGATCCATATCGGACTGGATCGACAGCATCAGGAGTGGGCCAGTCTTGCGATATTGCTTTCTGGAAATAGCGTCGATTGCCAGAGCAACGCGCGAAAAGCGTTCAATCTCAGGCTGATTCTTCAGCTCTTCCGCAAGCGGGAGCGCATCTTTGAAACGGCCTTCCGTCAAAAGAGCAAGAAGCAGGTTTTGCTTGATAATATCGTTGCCGGGATCAAATGCCATAGCCTGACGATAGAAGTCGACGGCAGCACCAATATTGTTATCGGCTTCTGCCGTGCGAGCAGCAAGATAAGCGCCTGCAAACGAACCGGCACGCACTTGCGACACAGGATCGGGATTGGTTTTAGCCATTGCCGCATTTGCTGGCAGCGCTAGTCCCGCTAGAGCCAAGAGAAGCAATCCGTAAAGCGGACGACGTTTCAATCCCTGCCGCATAAAGCCCAGTCCTCTTTCCAATTCCGTATAAGATCCCCTATTCAGAGGCACCTCAAGCATGGCCTTTTTGGGGTCCTTGCGCAAGAAAAGCATCCGTGATGGATGCTTTTCTTTTCATTCTTACCTTGCATGTCGTTCTCCCGAAACCGCTTCCCACTTTCGGGCAATATGCTCGAAAAAGCATCCGTGACGGATGCTTTTCTTGTTGATTTTGCTCATCATTTCGTCAAGTCGAAGCCTGTTCGAAATTTCAGATTGCGACCGAGTTCACTCTACGCCCTCATCTCAGCAGGCGCATAGCGCCTTGTTAAAGGGCGAGGCTCCAGCGTGTTCTCTCTCGCCTTGCAAGACGCCGCCTTTAGCGGCTCATCAAGATGAGGGAGAGAGAGACCGCTCGATCAAGAATCAATTCACGCGGCTGATGCAGAAATCGATCACTTCGATCAGCGCATCTTTCTCAGGTGTGGACTTCAAAGGCGCCAAGGCGTCACGGGCAATTTCACCAAAATGCCGTGCACGCTGCACTGTATCGGCAATCGCACCGTGCTTCGTCATCAGACCAATGGCCTTTTCAAGTGACGCGTCGTCGCTGGCACCTTCTTCGATTGCGTTCTTCCAGAATGCGCGTTCTTCATCGCTACCCCGACGATAGCTCAGGATAACCGGCAAGGTGATCTTACCTTCACGGAAATCGTCGCCAGTGTTCTTGCCAAGATCGGCAGCCGAGCCGCCATAATCCAGCGCATCATCAACGAGCTGAAAGGCGAGGCCGAGATTAAGACCGTAATCGCGAAGGGCTGCACGATCCGAACGCTGGGCCTGAGCAATGATTGGACCAACTTCAGCCGCAGCTGAGAAAAGAGCGGCAGTCTTTGCTTTGATCACAGCCAGATATTCGTCTTCGGTGGTTTCCATGTTCTTGGCTGCAGCAAGCTGCATCACTTCGCCTTCAGCGATAACCGAGGCGGAAGTTGCAAGAACATCGAGTGCATCGAGTGAGCCGACATCGACCATCATCTTGAAAGCCTGACCGAGCAGGAAATCTCCAACCAGAACACTGGCCTGATTGCCCCAGATCATGCGTGCCGTACTCTTGCCGCGACGCAGATCGCTTTCATCGACCACATCGTCATGCAGAAGCGTTGCCGTATGCATGAACTCGACAGAAGTCGCCAGACGGACATGGCCGTCGCCTTCATAGCCAAACATGCGGGCTGCTGCGAGCGTCATCATTGGGCGCAGGCGCTTGCCACCAGATGAAATGAGATGGTTAGCCACTTCCGGAATCATCTCGACATCGGAACCTGCACGGGACAGGATCATTTCGTTCACGCGGCCCATATCGGCCTTCGTGAGATCGACCAGAGGCTGGACCGATCCTTCCTGTTTCTTTTGCCCGTCGAGATTCAAAACCACACCCAATGTCGTTACTCCTAGCTGCTGACCACACTATGTGTGCGGATCAGAATGCTCAAGACGCTTAAAAGCCCCCTGCACGCCCAAGCTTTTCATTCAGAGCCTGTTCACCATTGAAGGAAGCAGTTGTCAATGCGGTCTATTGATTACACATTGTCGAAATGATCGAACTTATGCGCACAAATGATTCCGTATTGCTGTCCGTCGCCGAAGCGCTGATGAAAGAGGCGGGCATCATCTATTTCATTGCCGACACGAATATGAGCATCCTCGAAGGTTCGCTTGGCATTATACCGAGGCGGTTTCTGGTCGAAGAAGACAGGCTGGACGAAGCCCGGCGTTATCTCATCGACGCTGGCTTGGAACACGAATTAAAAGACCATGGCAAATAACATTTCCGAGCATCAGCCTGACACGGTAGGTGAAACGCTCGATGTGTTCCATCGTGGTGCATTTCATCTCGTGCAACCCGCAATCAAAGGGCATCGTTCCGGCGTAGACGCAATGATTCTCGCAAGCAGCGTCCCGCAAAGTTTTTCAGGCCAACTCGCTGATCTTGGCAGTGGCGCAGGTGCTGCGGGGCTGGCTGTCGCCGCTCGCTGTAAAAACGCACGCGTCACACTTATAGAGCGTTCCGGCTTCATGCTGAACTTTGCGCACAAAAGTGTCCGTCATCCGCTCAATGCAGCCCTGTTGGATCGCGTCGATATTCTCGAAGCCGACGTCTCACTGACTGGAAAGGCACGCGCTGCCGCTGGCCTTATCGATGATAGTTTCGACTTTGTCATCATGAACCCGCCTTTCAACGAGGCAAGTGACCGTTCCACGCCCGATCCCGTAAAGGCCGAAGCGCATGTCATGCCAGAAGGCATGTTTGACCAGTGGTTGCGCACGGCATCAGCAATCCTCCGCCCGGGGGGGTGTGTATCTATTATTGCGCGCCCGGGTTCACTCGCACCAATACTGGAAGCGCTCACTGGTCGATTTGGCGGGGTTAAAATCATCCCGGTATTGCCGCGTCCCGACAGTGCGGCTATTCGCATTGTGATTATGGGCATTCGCGGTAGCCGCGCTGGCCTCTCGCTGATGCCGGCACTCATTCTTCATGGCGATGCAGGCAATGATTTCACAGAGCGCGCAACCGCTATCAATAACGGGCAGACTTCGCTGCTTTAAAAAACGCTTACAGCGATTCCAGTTGAGATTGAATCGCTGGAACTGCCGTAACTAACTGTTTTACGCATTGTCCGACGCAAAACCGCTTCGCACTTTTACGGGAAATTCTTTAAAGACGAGGCTTCTATGGAAATCAGACCAGTCAGAATTGATGATGCCGATGACATGAGCAAGGTGCTTAAAGAAATCATCGACGCGACCGGACGGCAGCGGCAATATGACCGTGATCATGTCATCGAACTCTATATTTCCGACCCGAACCGCATAGAATGTCATGTGGCGGTTGCTGATGGTGAAGTATTGGGGTTCCAGTCGCTGAAACATGCGACCGAAGGCAATCCATATGGCGTCGCTGTCGGCTGGGGCATTATCGGCACTCATGTCAGCCCGCGTGCAGCGCGCAAAGGTGTCGGATCGGCTTTGTTTGCCGCAACACGCCAAGCTGCAACAGTTGCAGGGATTATCGATATCGACGCGAGTATCGGCGACAACAATGACATGGGGCTCGCCTATTACGAAGCGATTGGTTTTCGTACATACCGAACCTCACCGGGCAGAATCTGTAAGCAATATAAAATGGAAAATTGAAGATATGCTGCTGATCGTTGGAACAGTGCGGGTATCGGCCGAAAACTTAGATGAAGCACGTCCTGTGATGCAGCGCATGATCCAAGCAAGTCGCGCGGAAAGTGGCTGTATTGAATACGCCTATGCTCAGGACATTCTTGATCCCGGCCTCATCCATGTAAAAGAACTCTGGCTGGATCGGGTTTCACTGGACAAACATTTCACTTCTGGCCACATAGCAGACTGGCGTTCCGAATGGCCAAGACTGGGCATAGCGGATCGAAATCTCATGCTCTACGAAGTAGAAGCTCCGGAAATAACCTGAAAAGAAAATAATGACGTCCAATCCGAAGCCCGTTCGCCCCGTTTCCATCATGCGTCGCTTTCTCGATAGTGAATCAGCCGGTGGCATAGCGCTTATGCTTTCCGCAGCACTTGCACTCATCGTCGCGAATTCGCCTTTCTCAAAGGCCTATTTCGACGCTTTGCATTTCTACATTGGGCCACTCAGCATTGCGCATTGGATCAATGATGCGCTGATGGCCGTCTTCTTCCTGCTGGTCGGGCTTGAGATCAAGCGTGAGTTTCTCGATGGTCAGCTTGCAAGCTGGCCCAATCGCATGTTGCCAGGGATTGCCGCTGCGGGTGGTGTTATTCTCCCCGCTCTGATTTTTGTCGCATTCAACTATGGCGACCCGGAAAAAGTACGCGGCTGGGCTGTACCATCTGCCACCGACATTGCTTTTGCACTCGGCGTTTTATCGCTGCTGGGTTCACGCGTGCCTTCGAGCCTCAAGGTATTTCTGGCAACGCTTGCGATCCTTGATGATCTGGCGGCTGTTGTCATCATCGCAATTTTCTACACTGCCGAAATTTCCATGCCCTATCTTGGCGCAGCTTTCGCAACGGCTGCGGTGATGTTTGCCATGAACCGCCTCGGCGTAGCCAAATTGCTGCCTTATCTTATCGGTGCGGCCGTGTTGTGGTTCTTTGTGCTCAATTCCGGTGTCCATGCGACTGTCGCAGGGGTCGTGGCGGCGCTGATGATCCCGCTCAAGCCTGCCAAGGCCAAGCCAGACGATATGAGCTCGCCGCTCCATATCCTCGAACATGCATTGGCGAAGCCAGTTGCGTTCTTCATCGTTCCCGTGTTCGGCTTTGCCAATGCAGGTATTTCCTTTGCGGGGATGAGCCCTTCCATCATCTTTGATACGCTGCCGCTCGGCATCATGCTTGGTCTGTTTATCGGTAAGCAGATAGGCGTGTTTGGCGCAGCTTGGCTTGCGATCAAATCAGGGCTGGCACAAAAACCAATGGGCGCAAGCTGGGCTCAGCTTTATGGTGTTGCGGTTCTGTGCGGTATTGGCTTCACAATGAGCATCTTCATCGGCCTCTTGTCGTTCCCGTCGGAACTGTTGCAAGCCGAAACGAAAATCGGGGTTCTCACCGGCTCCGCCTTGTCGGCAATATGCGGCTACGTAATGCTGAGAATGCTGGCAAAGCCGAAAAAGTGATACGCAATGAATGCCCGGAACAATTTTCCGGGCATTTCTCTTTGTATTTCCGAGATTGATTTCTACATTTGAGTGAAGAAGCTTTTTCAACTGGAGTTTGATTTGTCCGGAATATTGACCCGTTTCATTCCGCGTCGTTTTCGCAAAAAAGAAATTGAGATTCCTGTTGTGCGCCTGCATGGCGCCATCATGACTGGCGGCTCTTCTTTCCGGCCAGCACTCTCGCTTGCCACTGCAGCAGGCGTTCTGGAAAAGGCGTTCACCGACAAGGAGACACCGGCTGTTGCCATTTCTGTCAATTCGCCCGGAGGCTCACCGGTTCAGTCGCGTCTTATTTATCGCCGCATCCGCGATTTGGCCGATGAGCATCAGAAACGTGTCTTCATTTTCGTTGAGGATGCTGCCGCATCAGGCGGTTATATGATTGCGCTTGCAGGTGACGAAATTATTGCCGACCCCTCTTCTATCGTTGGTTCTATTGGTGTCGTTTCGGCATCTTTCGGCTTCCCGGAATTGCTCAAAAAGATCGGTGTTGAGCGTCGTGTCTATACCGCCGGCCAGAACAAAGCCGTGCTCGACCCTTTCCAGCCAGAGAAAAAGACAGATATTGATCGCTTGAAAAAGCTTCAGCTTGAAATCCACGAGACCTTTATCGACATGGTGAAGGAACGTCGCGGAAGCAAGCTTGCAAATGACCCCGATCTATTCACGGGTATGTTCTGGACCGGCATAAAGGCCAAGGAAATCGGTCTTATCGACGGGATTGGCGATATGCGCAGTTTTTTGCGCAAGACTTACGGGGACAAGGTGAAGCTCAAACTCATAGAGCCAAAGCGCGGATTGCTTGGACGCAAGGCACCAAGCGTCGAAATGAGCCTAGGTCTGGGTCTAGATCCAGCCAGTATTGCAGCCAATCTTGGTGAGGGCTTAGTGTCGGTTGCCGAAGAAAAAGCACTCTGGGCACGATATGGGCTTTGAATTCCATCGTTTCACCATGATATGATGCATAAAAGGGCGGATCAGTGTTATGCTATTCGCCAAGACTTTTCCCTGCGTGATCCCGAAATGGCATTTTCGGGATCTTGTGCAAGCCTGAGGACTAGAGGCCATGCCCCAGCTTATCTTTCTGCTGTTGATCATCGCTGCCGCCTGGTACGGCTATCGTTCGTTCAAACGCGAAGCGGTACGCGTTACCCAGCGCGTGCGCCGGGCAGAAAAAGAAGCGCAGAACCGCGCTCACGGCACGCTCGTTCAGGATCCTAAGACCGGCGAATATTACGTCAAAAAAGATTAAGGCGTCGTGCGCCGTAATAGGCGCACAAGGGCTGTTCTAACGGCTTAAATTACTGCTTTTCTGAATGCATCATTTTGTTGAGGCCGCCACTCTGGTTCGTCATCCTGTTCATCGTGTGGCACCGGCCAAGATTAATCTCGCGCTGCATGTAACAGGGCGCAGGGATGACGGTTACCATCTGCTCGACATGCTGGTGGTGTTCGCCGATTATGGCGACCGCATAAGCATTGAAGAAGCGCATCATGACAGTTTCAGCATCGATGGGCGCTTTGCGCATGGCATACCGCTTGATAGCGGCAATCTGGTCATCAGGGCACGCGATGCATTGAAGCAATATGCGGGTCGCGATCTCACGCCCGTTGCCATTCATCTTGAAAAGAACCTGCCAGTGGCTTCAGGCATTGGTGGTGGCTCAAGCGACGCAGCAGCAACACTTCTTGCGCTCAATGAAATCTGGCAACTCGGCCTCGACTTAGACACACTGACTGAACTTAGCTTCAAGCTCGGTGCTGACCTTCCTATGTGTTTGCATGGCGCGGCTATTGGCACTCCACTTGTTGCGCGCGGCATTGGTGAACACCTGACTACGGTCGCGCAAATGCCGCCTCTTCCCTTGCTGCTTGTTAATGACGGCACTGCTGTTGCAACACCCGATGTCTTCGGAGCGTTGACAAAGCGCGACAACTCTTCCCTCCCGTCGCCTTCAGAAAGCGACATAGAAACCATCTGTGCCTATCTCGGCTCAACCCGCAACGATCTTCTGCCCGCCGCGCTGACACTTGCTCCACAAATCGAGAATAAGCTTGATCTGTTGCGTATGCGAGGCGCACTTTTTGCACAGATGTCGGGCTCGGGTGCGACGTGCTTTGCCATCTTCAACGACCAGCAAAGCGCGGATGATGCGGCTTCCAAAATTCGGGCGCAAGAGCCTGACTGGTTTGTGGTTTCCACCCAAACAACTGCATCGTCGTTCTGACGTCAGATAGCCACTTTTCGGCCTCATACTGTTCACATATACTTGAATAAATTGCGTCTCATTGGTCGATTGAGCCAATTTCAAGGCTTATTGTCTACTGATATGAATACAATGCGTGAACCATTTGCGATCTAGGCGCAGCCCATGGAAAGGCCTATCTCTCAATCATCGAAACGACGAACACACCGTCGCTTCCCAAATTCTTGGAGATAGAAAAATGAAAAAGTTTGCTCTTGCTGCCGTAGCCGTTGCCCTTAGCGCCGGTGCTGCTTTCGCTGAAAATCCACGTGTTGGCGAACCTGCCGATCTTTATGCAAATGACCGTACACCCGTTGCAACCCAGCAGGTTGATAACACGGCAACTGCTTCGATTGGTCAGACGACTACCTATCAGGACGGCTCCGCTCATCGCTTTGGTGATGCATCGCCTTCAAGCTATCAAAACTAAGACCGGCGCAAGCAGGTCAGATACAAAAAGGCGAAGCCTCTTCAGGCTCCGCCTTTTGTTGTTTGTGGGGGCATAATGATTTGCGGCAACCTCACAGGCTTCAACTGGCGCGGTAAGTCTGCCAGTTCGAGCCAACTCGATGGCAACGGCTTGAATGCATCGAGCCTCATGAGCAAACCAGAGCCCAAGGATGACTTGCGCGCAAAGAGCTTACCAAGCAATCCCAAGCGCGCCTCTTGCGGCAAAGTAAACCGTGCCGGAGTCCGACTTGCACCCATATGGCGACGCACAGCTTCTTCCCAGCCATCCGACAATGTTGCCCCAGGTTGCAAAACCAGCAGCCACTCCGTTCGCAATGCACCAAGCGCCTCGCTCAACTCATTTTCGCTATAAAGGGCACAGCCTGCACCTTCTGCCACCAGCCTTGTCTCATCGGTCGAGCCTTGATCGACAACGACAACGCGACGCAAAAGCCCCTCGACGACTGCGGGCACCAATGCCGACAACGTGTTCGCCAAAAGCTTTTCAGAATTTTGAGTGACGATAAGAACAGAAAGCATGATCCGTTCTATATCAAGACCCTGTGATCGAAAAGCTGCCTTCTTATATGTTCTTGCTTTGTTCCAGTCTTTGCGATAGGAATAGATTCATCAACAAGAGAGTCGGTTATGGAAATCATCCAGCAGGCAGATAAAGCAGCATTCGGAACAGGGCGCGCGGAACATGCCAATGCGCTTGTGAGCGAAGCAGGCCTGCGCATTGATCATTCACGACGCCGCGGACGCGGTGCAGGCATCAATCCCACCGGACGATTTGAACCCACCACACGACATGAATTTGACGATGGCTGGGAGACGCTTGAAGACCTTCCACCTTTCAAGACAGATGTTCAGGTTGAAAAGCCGCGTACAATCATCACACGCAATGATTCACCTGACATAAGTTTCGATCGGTCCATCAATCCCTATCGCGGTTGTGAGCATGGCTGCATCTACTGCTTTGCACGGCCAACGCATAGCTATATGGGACTCTCAGCGGGCCTTGATTTCGAAGCCCGGCTATTTGCCAAGCCCGATGCACCACGCTTGCTTGAACGGGAACTGGCAAAGCCCGGTTATCAGCCAAAGACCATAGCCATCGGCACCAATACCGATCCTTATCAGCCCATTGAGAAAAAATGGCTCGTCATGCGCGAGATTCTCGAGGTGTTGGAAGCTGCCAATCATCCCGTTGGCATTGTTACCAAATCGGCATTGGTCGTGCGCGACATCGATATATTGAGCCGCATGGCAGAGAAAGGCCTCGCCAAGGTTGCACTTTCAGTGACCACACTTGATGCCAATCTTGCCCGCACAATGGAGCCGCGCGCATCGACGCCGACATTGCGCTTGCAGGCCATTCGCAAGCTCACCGATGCTGGCATTCCCACAAATGCAATGATGGGCCCCATCATTCCCGGCATCAACGATCATGAAATTGAGCGTATTCTGGATGCGGCTTACGCACAAGGCGCACGCGAAGCAGGCTATGTCCTCTTGCGTCTGCCGTTGGAAGTGGCGCCTTTGTTCAAGGATTGGCTCTTGCGCAATTACCCTGATCGTTATCGCCATGTGATGTCGCTGGTGCGTTCCATGCGTGATGGCAAGGATTATGATGCCGAATGGGGCAAACGGATGCGTGGCACTGGGCCTTATGCCTGGCAGATCGGTCGCCGCTTTGAGATCGCTGCCCGCAAGCTCGGTTTCAATTCTAAACGGCTTCATCTTCGGACAGATCTGTTTGAGCCGGTCGAAAAAGGTGGCAAGCAGCTTTCGCTTTTTTAAGCTTGCGCGCTCACCGTCTCGATCGTGAGCAGTTTGCATGAGTTACACGCTGCGTATTTAATCCCCGTCTGATGTCCATTTCAGACGGAAGGTCCCTGCTTTTACGCCACCTTCCTCGGCAGGGACCTTGCGGAGAACCAGAAGCAATGCGAGCATTGCCGCCAAATGAAACGCTTGTCTTCTGATTCTCCGCTCCTTTTCGACATCCCGCTTGCACCAGACTTCTCGGAAGAGAAGAAACATCTGGCAAGCGGCCTTCTTCATATTGCTGGCATCGATGAGGCGGGACGCGGACCTTTGGCCGGCCCAGTGGTTGCAGCGGCTGTGGTGCTTGATCCCAATGATTTGCCTGACGGACTGGATGATTCCAAGCGGCTTAAGGCTGCCAAGCGCGACGCGCTATATGAGATCATTCTTGCCAAGGCATTGACGGTCTCAGTCGCAAGCATAAGTGCGCGCAGCATTGACGCCAGCGATATTCGCAAAGCGGCGCTCGAGGCGATGCGCCGTTCATTTCTAGGCCTTACTCTCAAGCCTTGTCATGCGTTGATTGATGGACGCGACGTACCGCCAGGCTTGACTTGCCCCGGATCCGCCTTGGTGAAAGGCGATCAACGCTCCATTTCCATTGCTGCTGCCTCCATCGTGGCAAAGGTTACACGAGATCGTATGATGGCTCGCAGCGGTGCTGTTCACACACCCTATGGATTTGAGGTCCACGCCGGTTACGGAACGGTCAAACATTGCTCAGCCATTGAAGCAGTGGGGCCGGTTCCGGGAATTCACCGCTATACATTTGCACCTATCAAGGGGCGCTATTCCTGCTGACAGTTCGGTGTGCACCGAAACGTGTGAGGCGACAAGCTGCTAAGAAGCAATGAGGCAGTTCTTACATGCAGGACCAGAATGATCCAGAAAACCAATATCGCTGTCGAACTCGGATTGCTGCTTTTGCTGGCAACTCTATGGGGAGCGTCCTACAGCTTCATCAAGATCGGCGTAGAGACAATCCCGCCAATTACACTAGAGCGTGGGGCGATTATTTTGAATCGTTAAAGAGGGTGATATTTGTTGGCATTTCGCGCTTTTTAGATTGATGATTCATTGGGTCAGGAGGAAAGGCTATGTTCCAGCAAGCTTATT
>NZ_JAOYTK010000014.1:0-109590 GCF_025846885.2 Brucella sp. HL-2
ACGCCGCCGACATAACCAATTCAAACATCACTGCCAAACTCTTTATGTCAACTCCAAGGACGCATCAGCCTGTCGCTTGCGACGCCGCCGCCCTCGTTGTGTCGCTATATACGTCCCACTAAACAAAACTGTCAACGCTAAAATAACAAAATAGCCAAACTTTCTTTCCACAGCGAAAAC
The DNA here is from genome assembly GCF_025846885.2 of Brucella sp. HL-2. Lineage (NCBI taxonomy): Bacteria > Pseudomonadati > Pseudomonadota > Alphaproteobacteria > Hyphomicrobiales > Brucellaceae > Brucella > Brucella sp. HL-2. Next base: position 181 of record NZ_JAOYTK010000014.1, read on the forward strand.
CAAACAAATTTACCAAACATTAAGCAAACAAACCATCCCGATTCTATCCGATCAATCAAAGGCACCCCAAGCCGAACCCTTCCCCCAGCGTCCCTGTATATATGAGCGCCACAGAACCCGGAGGAAGAAGCCAAGCCAAGCGGAGCTCCCCATACTCAAACTTTTGCTTGATTACATACCAACTAGTCGGTATATAAATACTGAGGAGAATGAAGAATGGCCAGAAAGCAGAACCCTTCAACGAAACTGAACTTGCTGGATGCGGCGCTGACTGTCATTCGGACGAAAGGTTATGCAGCCACGACCGTTGACGATATCTGCACGGAAGCTGGCCTTTCTAAGGGTGCATTCTTTCACCACTTTTCCAGCAAGGAAGATTTGGCTGTTGCGGCTGCTAATTATTGGTCCGAAACGACCGCTGCACTTTTTGCTACAGCTCCTTATCATGAACCTGCCAATCCTTTGGATCGCGTTCTTGCTTATATCGCGTTTCGTAAGGAACTGATCCATGGCTCGCTGCCGGAATTTACCTGCCTTGTCGGCACAATGGCGCAAGAGACTTACGGCACCAGTCCAGCGATTCAAAAAGCATGCTGGGAAAGCATTTCAGGACACGCCGAGACTTTGGTGACTGATCTAGAAGCAGCCACGGAGCAACATGGCGCACCTCGCGACTTTACGGCTGAAAGCCTCGCGCTACATACTCAGTCCGTCATTCAAGGGGCTTTTATTCTCGCCAAAGCGAGCGGCGACCCACAGCGCGCCGTCGAAAGCATCGACCATCTCTATCGATATGTGGAATTACTTTTCAACCGAAAGACGGTCATCCAGACCAACTGAGCAAGGCTACAGGGAGGAAACCATGCCTAGCACCATTCGCTTACACCGTGTCATTGCCGCCAAACCCGAGAAGGTCTATCGCGCATTCGTGGAACCGGATGCGATTGCAAGCTGGATTCCCCCGTACGGGTTCTTGTGCACGGTACACGAAATGACCGCCAAGGTCGGCGGTGGACATAGAATGTCGTTTCGGAATTTCACGACCGGCGAATCGCATTCCTTCGGTGGCACCTATGTCGAACTCGTCCCCGGAGAACGCCTCGTTTATACCGATAAGTTTGATGATCCCAATCTACCTGGCGAAATGAAAGTAACGATTGACTTGAAAGCCGTATCAGTCGGCACCGAGATCACCATCGCACAGGAAGGTGTCCCTGACATCATACCCGCTGAAGCATGCTATCTTGGCTGGCAAGATTCACTGGACAAGCTGAGAAGGCTGGTTGAGCCGGAAATCAACCAATAGCTCGTATTATTGATGTGCTGAATAGCACTGTGCCGCCACATCGAATTGAGATGCGGCGGCACAGATACATGAGCTCAGCTCTATTTATTCCCACTCAATCGTGCCCGGGGGCTTCGACGTGACATCATAGACGACGCGGTTGATACCGCGCACTTCATTGATAATGCGAGTGGCCGCATTGCCAAGGAAGTTCATGTCATAGTGATAGAAGTCAGCAGTCATACCATCAACTGAAGTCACTGCACGCAGTGCGCAGACGAATTCGTAGGTACGGCCATCGCCCATAACGCCAACGGTCTGAACCGGAAGCAGAACTGCGAACGCCTGCCAGATGGCATCGTAAAGACCAGCCTTGCGGATTTCATCAAGATAAATCGCGTCAGCTTCGCGCAGAATTTCAAGCTTTTCGCGCGTAATGCCGCCCGGGCAACGGATCGCAAGACCCGGGCCGGGGAATGGATGGCGTCCGATGAAGCTGTCAGGAAGACCAAGTTCCTTACCGAGTACGCGCACTTCATCCTTGAAGAGTTCGCGCAAAGGCTCGACCAGCTGCATGTTCATGCGCTCTGGCAAACCACCAACATTGTGGTGCGACTTGATCGTGACCGAGGGGCCACCGGTAAACGAGACGCTTTCGATAACGTCTGGATACAACGTACCCTGAGCAAGGAAGTCCGCGCCGCCGAGCTTGTTCGCTTCTTCTTCGAAAACTTCGATGAACAGACGACCAATGGTCTTGCGCTTCTTTTCCGGATCGCTTTCGCCTTCGAGAGCGCCAATGAAACGATCCTGCGCGTTCACGAGGATCAGCGGCAGATTATAATGCTCCTTGAACATGGCCACCACATCGGCAGCCTCGTTCTTGCGCATCAATCCGTGGTCAACAAGAATGCAAGTCAGCTGATCGCCAACTGCTTCATGAATCAGGAGAGCGGCAACTGACGAGTCAACGCCACCGGAGAGAGCGCAGATGACCTTACCCTTGCCGACCTGTTTGCGGATGGCGTCAACAGCCTGTTCGCGATAGGCAGACATGGTCCAGTCAGGCTTTATACCGACGATGTTGTGAACGAAATTCTGAATGAGCTTCGCGCCATCTGGCGTATGCACCACTTCCGGGTGGAATTGAACCGCGAAATACTTGCGTTTCTCATCCGAAATAGCTGCAAAAGGTGCATTTGGCGATGTGCCGATGACCTTGAAGCCTTCAGGGAGCGCTGTGACGCGGTCGCCATGGCTCATCCAGACCTGATGACGTGTGCCCTTGGCCCAGATGCCAGCAAACAGCGCGCTGTCTTCCTGAACTTCGAGGAAGGCGCGACCGAACTCGCGGTCATGGCCGCTTTCGACCTTGCCACCCAGCTGGGCGCACATGGTCTGCTCGCCGTAGCAAATGCCGAGAACAGGGATGTCCGCCTCGAAAATTGCCTGTGGAGCGCGCGGGCTGCCGATGTCCGTTGTCGAGTGTGGACTACCCGACAGGATCACAGCCTTCGGATTAATGCGCTTATAGGCATCTTCCGCCAACTGGAACGGAACGATTTCGGAATAGACTCCAGCTTCGCGTACGCGGCGTGCAATCAGCTGCGTGACTTGGCTGCCAAAGTCGATGATAAGGATAGTGTCAGGATGTGCCGTGGTGCTCATGCGGAGCATCTAGATAAAAAGCAGCCAAAATGCAATGGACGAAGTGCCACGTTTCAACAATCAAACAGAGAAACTTGGCCTATACTGACATATCATTGTCAGGAAGTGCCAGGAAGTATCAGGACACCGTCAAAAATCGCTGCTTCCAGCTCTTCGACCGCACTTGCGAGTTTCTCGTCGATGATGTGCAGGAATTCCGTCCAGTCACCCACATGCTGCAATTCTCGTATGCCGTCGGAAATTCCACGCAGACCAATCAGCGTGATGCCATATGCCTGACAGGCGCGCAGGCAGGCATACGTCTCCATATCCACCATATCGGTTTCAATCGTCTCATAGGCTTTTCCGGAGACGATATTTGCACCCGTTGAAAGTGTCGCGCTTGGAAGACCCGGCACAAGACATGGCAATTCAATGGTCTTCGGCAAGTCCAGAAATGGCGTGCAGCCTTTTTCAAAGCCTAAGGGGGAAGCATCCATATCGCGGTAAGCGACTGATGAGACCTGATAGACATCGGCCTGTGGCAGTGTCGCCGATCCAGCGGAACCGAGCGAGACGATCAGATCAGGCAATTCGCCCTGCTGTTCCAATACTGTGAGAACACGTGTCAGATTGATTGCTGATTCAACCGGACCGACGCCGATCATCAGTGGCAAGAAGAGCGAACTCAGATACGGACCATATTCCGCTTCTGTCGCCATGACATAAAGAAGGCGTTTTCCTGCAATGCTTTTGATCATCCCTGTAGCCCCTTACGATCCTGAACAACCATCATTGTCCCTGTCATGGTCGCAATAAGACGCACTTCCGTGTCCGTCACAGCGAAAGCCTGTCCATCACTGACCATGATCGTCCGTCCGGGCTTGGTAACCTCACCACGGAACAGAAAACGGTCACCTCTACCGGGGGCTAGCAGATTGACCTTGAACTCTATTGTAAGCACTGCAGCGTCAGTCGGCATAAGACTGAGGGCTGCATAACCGCAGGCAGAGTCCAATGCCGCGGAAATTATGCCTGCGTGAAGAATGCCGTGCTGCTGTGTCAGCTCTTCGCGAAACGGCATTTCGACTTCGACGATGCCTGGCTCACAGCGCGTGAGTTCGGCTCCGATCAACTTCATGGCGGCCTGTCGACCGAAACTCTCCTCAACGCGTTCCTTAAAATCGGGCTCGGCTATTCTATGCGCTGGCATAATGGTCCCCGAGCTCAGCTGTGCTTTTGTAAGACACTCACATAAAACCCATCTGTGTCCGTTGACAATGGGGAAAATACGCTGCCGCGCGCCGGATACACCGGCGCAACCGTACCAGCTTCCGGAACCACCCTGCTCCAAAGTTCCGCCGGAGCCACTTCCGAATAATTGCTGTTCTCAGTGAGGAAGCGCTCAACCTGCCGTGTATTTTCTTCGTCAAAAAGCGAACAGGTCACATAAACTAGTCGTCCACCCGGTTTCACATAATGCTTGGCCGCTTCCAACACTTCCTGCTGGTCCTGCACACGACGTTCAAGCTGCTGATCATTCAGACGCCATTTTGCGTCCGGTCTGCGTCGCCACGTGCCAGAGCCCGTGCATGGCGCATCGGTGAGCACAAGGTCCATGCGTTCAATAAGTGGCGCAAGCGCATCTAGATTGCCATGAATCTGCGTGTTTCGCACACCTGCTCTTTGCAATCTGTCATGCATCGGCGAGAGACGCGCGCGTTCGGCATCATAAGCGTGAACCTGTCCGCTATTTTGCATAGCAGCAGCCAGCGCCAGCGTCTTGCCACCAGCGCCCGCACAATAATCCAGCACCTGCTCACCGGGTTTAGCACCAGCAAACAAGGCAGCCATCTGCGAACCCAGATCCTGCACCTCAAACCAACCGTCAAGAAACGCCTGATCAGTCTGCACATTCGGATGACGTCCAAGTGCTTCAATCGGAGGAATGCGTAACGCCTGATCAAGGAGCGGCGCCTTTGCAACACCTGCCTTTTCGAGAGCGGCCAACGTTGCCTGCGGTGTGGCCTTCAGCAGATTGACTCTGAGATCGACGGGCGGGCGTGTCGCAAGGGCCGCAGCCTCTTCCACCCAGCGCTCACCAAACAATGCTTCCAGCGAAGGAATGCACCATTCGGGCACATCAGCTTTTACAAATGCTGGTGCCGCAGAAAGATCGCGGCTGGTCCAGGCATCGCGACGTGCGGCGTCCAAGGATTCAGGGGCAAATTTATCGCCTTCAAGCGCGGCATCAATAGCAGCGAAATCCATACCGCCTTCGGAGATCAGCGCACCATGGGCCAATGCACGTGCGTCATCTGCATCCATGCGCCAGGCGATGGATAGTTTACGGCGAAGCGCATCATAAACAATATTGCCGATAACTGCACGATCGCCAGCACCTGCAAAGCGGTGCGAGGCACCCCAATCCTTGAGGGCGTCGGAAGCTGGGCGCTTGCCCGCTTCAATATCGTTCAGAACCTCAATCGCCGCCTGAAGGCGTCCGCCAAGCCGCATTACCACTCCTTCACATCTTAAGCGTCGGGCATAGCCTTCCTTGATGGGAAAAGGCAATCGGCAAATGGGACTCGTTACGTTTTTAACTCAGTTCAAAAGCAAAAAGCCGGGACAGTTGCCCCGGCTTTTTAACACTTGCACCTGCCAGCTTATTCAGCCGCTGCAGTCGACTCTTCTTCAAGAGCGATGGTGTTGGCCTCATAGCCGTGTGCTTCTTTCAATGCTTTGCGAACACCGGCTTCATAATCGGGGTGCGCCAGCTTGAAATGAGCGAGCTGTCGCTCGACGATAAAACCTGGGACGCCGGTCATTGCTGCCGCAATATTCGAGAACAGGCGCGCTTTCTCACCATCATCAAACAGATTAAACAATGCACGCGGCTGCGAATAATCATCATTGCCGATGCGGTGATTGTAGCGATCGGCATCACCAGTAATGCGCAGTGGCGGCTCCTTGGCCGTTGGCTGCTCGACAGGTCCATTGAACGAGTTTGGCTCGTAATAGGCATCAGGGTTGCCTGTCGCGATGCCGCCAAAAGTGTTCATCTGACCATCGCGATGGTAGTGATGCACAGGGCACTTCGGCTGGTTGACCGGAAGATTCTCATAATGCGTACCAAGGCGATGGCGATGGGCATCGGCATAAGAGAACAGGCGTGCCTGTAGCATCTTGTCAGGCGAATAACTGATGCCCGGCACGATGTTTGATGGCGAAAACGCCGCGTTTTCGATCTCGGTGAAGTAATTTTCCGCGTTGCGGTTGAGCTCCATCACGCCAATATCGATTGGCGGATAGTCGGCATGTGGCCACACCTTGGTAAGATCGAACGGGTTATAAGGAGTCTTGTCGGCATCCAGTTCGGGCATAATCTGTACCTGAACCTTCCACTGCGGGAACTCGCCCTTATCAATGGAGGTGAACAGATCTTCCTGCGTGGATTCACGTGTACGGCCGATCACGCGCTCAGCTTCGTCATTGGTCCAGTGCTTGTGACCTTGCAAGGTCTTGAAGTGGAACTTGACCCAATAACGCTCACCAGCATCATTCCAGAACGAGTAGGTATGCGAGCCATAACCATTGATGTGACGCACATCAGTCGGCAATCCGCGATCCGACATCAGAATCGTTACCTGATGCAGGCTCTCCGGCGAAAGCGACCAGAAATCCCACATGGCGGTTGCCGAACGCAGGTTGCTCTTTGGGTGACGCTTCTGGGTGTGGATGAAATCGGGGAACTTCAGTGGATCACGCACGAAGAAGACCGGCGTATTGTTGCCAACCAGATCCCAGTTGCCTTCTTCGGTGTAGAACTTCAGTGCAAAGCCGCGCACATCGCGCTCAGCATCGGCTGCACCCTGCTCACCGGCAACAGTCGAGAAGCGAGCCAGCATCGGGGTTTTCGCGCCAGGCTGCAGAGCCTTGGCCTTGGTGTATTTGGAAATATCGCCAGTAATTGTCAGCGTGCCGAATGCACCCCAACCCTTGGCGTGAACAACGCGCTCAGGAATACGCTCACGGTTCTGGTGCGACAGCTTTTCAATCAGCTGATAGTCCTGCAGCAAAACGGGACCGCGCTCACCAGCGGTAAGGGAATTCTGGTTATCCGGGATTGGCGCACCAGCGCTTGTAGTCATAATCGGACGGTCTGCCATGGGAATTTCCCTCCTAAAATAAATTGGTCTATCCAGCAATCAGCCTGGCTTTTGGCATGAAGTAGCCCTGCTACGACACGCTCTGGCTGGGTAACAAAAGCAGTTTAGACTTGCTCCAATAATAATCTCCAATTGCTTTTTGTGTTATTATTGATAGGATTTTCCTATCATGTTTACGATTAGACAAATGCGCTATTTCGATGCGCTTGCCAGCACACTTCATTTTCGAAAAGCAGCTGAGCTCGCGCATATTTCACAGCCTGCCCTATCAGCTCAGATCGCCGAAATGGAAGCCGTCGCTGGCGCGTCACTATTTGAACGCTCACAACGTAAAGTCATCATGACAGAGCTTGGCCGTGAACTTCTTCCCGGCATCAGAACGATTCTCAAAGAGCTTCACGCGCTTGAGGAAATTTCAGCACAAAGCAAAGGCTTGCTGCAAACCCAGTTGCGTCTTGGGATCATTCCGACAGTCGCGCCCTATGTCGTGCCACATCTCATTCCACTGCTCAGAGACCGGCACCCGTCTTTTCGTCTGCAACTGCGTGAAAGCGTGACAGCCAAGCTTCTCGATGAACTCCATGCAGGCGAAATCGATGCTATTGTTGCAGCGCTTCCAATCACGGATGATCGACTTGCGCATGAAAAACTCTTCGACGACCGCTTTCTGATCGCGACGTCCAGCAATGACCAGACGATCCTCTCGTCGCCCATGACACAGGATAGCGTGGCGCTTGATCGCTTGCTGTTACTTGAAGAAGGCCATTGTATGCGCGATCAGGCGCTGGCGGTCTGCTCTTTGCCGTCGAAGCGGCAACTTGTGAAATATGGCGCGACCAGCATGACGACACTGCTGCAAATGGTGAGCCATGGCATGGGCCTGACGTTGATCCCTGAAATTGCCGTTCGCGCCGAAGCGCGCAGTAATCACATGCGCATCGTCCCGTTTGAAGGCGAGCAGCCAAAGCGCGAAATCGCGCTCTTCTGGCGAAGACAAAGTAAGCGTCGCAAAGATTTTCAGGCACTTGCCGAGTGCATCATCGAAAGTGCGAACAATCTTCTCATCAAGGATGATGAACTGCCTTCGCTTGCAAAATAAAAAGACGGCTCGAAAGCCGCCTTCTCAGAACTATAAATGCAACGCTTACATGCCGCCCGGGTAATTCGGGCTTTCACGGGTGATCGATACACCGTGTGAATGGCTTTCACGCAGGCCCGCATTAGAAATGCGAACGAAGGTCGCCTTGTCACGGAACTCTTCCAGCGTCTTTGCGCCGACATAGCCCATGGAAGCGCGCAGCCCACCAGCGAGCTGGTGTAGAACTGCCGAGATCGGCCCCTTGTAAGCAACCTGACCTTCGATGCCTTCCGGGACGAGCTTCAGTTCATCACGGACTTCAGCCTGGAAGTAACGATCCGCCGAGCCACGCGCCATCGCCCCGACCGAACCCATGCCGCGGTAGGATTTGAATGAACGACCCTGATGCAGATAGACTTCGCCCGGGCTTTCTTCCGTACCCGCCAGTAGCGAGCCTGCCATGGCTGCAACCGCTCCGGCAGCAAGCGCTTTGGCAAAATCGCCGGAGAACTTGATACCACCATCGGCGATTACCGGAATGTTGTGCTTGTGAGCTGCTTCAACCGCCGACATGATTGCGGAAAGCTGCGGAACACCAACGCCTGCAACAATACGCGTGGTGCAGATCGAACCCGGTCCGATACCGACCTTGACGGAGTCCGCACCTGCATCGATCAGTGCCTGTGTGCCTGAAGCCGTAGCAACATTACCTGCGAGAATAGCTACATTCGGATAAGCCTTCTTGATGCGTGCAACGGCATCGAGAACACGCTGCGAATGACCATGCGCTGTATCGACAACCAAAAGGTCGACGCCTGCATCAATCAAACGTTCGGCACGCTCATAGCCGTCTTCACCAACGCTCGTAGCAGCAGCAGCACGCAGACGACCTTGTGCATCCTTGGCAGCATTTGGATTGAGCTGCGACTTTTCAATGTCCTTGACCGTAATGAGGCCTACGCAACGCCCCTGATCGTCGACAACCAGCAGCTTTTCGATGCGGTGAGCATGCAGCAAGCGCTTGGCTTCATCCTGCTGCACGTTTTCACGCACAGTGATAAGGTTTTCGCGCGTCATCAGTTCGTAGATTTTCTGCGCCGGGTCAGAAGCAAACCGCACATCACGATTGGTCAAAATGCCGACCAGACGGCCCGGACCTTTGCCAGCATTTTCGACAACAGGAATGCCGGAAATGCGGTGCGCCTTCATGATTGCCTGTGCATCGGCAAGCGTCGCATCTGGTCCGATCGTGACAGGGTTTACCACCATGCCGGATTCAAACTTCTTGACCTGCCGGACTTCCTCGGCCTGACGCTCAGGTGTCAGATTGCGATGAATAACACCAATGCCACCCGACTGCGCCATAGCGATGGCCAAACGCGATTCCGTCACGGTGTCCATTGCAGCGGAGAGTAGCGGCAGATTAAGCTCGATATCTTTGGCAATACGTGTGCGCAGATCGACCTGTCCGGGCATCACTTCGGAATGGCCCGGCTGCAAAAGCACATCATCAAAAGTAAGAGCGAGCGCGCCAGTGGAAGATTCCACGATTTTTGCCATTGCCAATTCCTTTACCGGTTTTACCGAATGAGAAAAGCCGCCTCTCCGGTAAGCATCCGGGAGCTGCGACTAGACTGGGTTTCGTGTTGAATTGGCACCGGCTGGTAACATGGTTATGACTACTTGGAAAGTCTTTTGCGGACAAGTTTCAGTTACTGATAACGATTTTCGTGATAAATCGCCCGCATACTTTGTGTAATTGGCCCAAAGGGGGCACAATGCGTAAATCATATCAACGCGTTCCACTCATTCGCCGTTCACGGGCAATGTGGATGTCTCCACGTTTGTGGAAGCCTCGGCTCGTCTTCTGGTGTGGCGCAATCGCAATCGGCCTTATCAGCGTAGCCTTTGCAGAAGCTGCAGATATTGCACAGGACTGGTTCAAGAGATTGACCGATGGCTCTGCCAGCCCATGGCGGGCTTGGTTGCCGCTCATCATCACACCACTTGGCTTCATGCTGTGCTCCTGGATCGCAATTGCCTGTTTCCCCGGCTCTGGCGGCAGCGGCATCCCGCAGGCAATTGCTGCCCGTCACCTGAACAATCATGAAGACAGAACGTTGCTCCTCTCGCTGAAGATTGCTTTTGGTAAGATCGTCCTTACCATTGTTGGTCTTTTTTCTGGTGCGTCCATCGGCCGTGAAGGTCCCACCGTGCAGATCGGCGCATCGATCATGCTGTTATCGGCACGCATCGGCAGCATGGAACAAGCGCGTGGACTCATTCTGGCGGGCTCCGCAGCTGGCATCGCGGCAGCCTTCAATACGCCGCTTGCGGGCATCGTTTTCGCCATCGAAGAAATGGGGCGCGCCTATGCAGCCAGAACCAACGGCCTGGTTCTCTCCGCAGTTATCCTCGCAGGTCTCGCCTCGCTCGGCCTTGTCGGCAACTATAACTATTTCGGTCTGACGACTGTAACCGTTACAACCCATATGGATTGGGTTCTGGTAATCGGCTGTGGCGTGATTGGTGGTGCATTCGGCGCTGCATTCAGTGCGCTCGCACTTAATCTGACAAATCGTGTACGACGCCGCGTTCAGAAGGCACCGCTTCGGGATACCGTACTTATAGCAGGCGCCTGTGGTCTGGTGATCGCCATCATCGGCGTTGCATCGGGTGGAGCGACTTTTGGCACCGGATATGATCAAGCCCGTAGTGCAGTAGAAGGTCTGCCGCTGTCTCCATTCTATTTCGTGGAGAAATTTATTGCAGGGCTTCTCTCTATGGTGTCCGGCATCCCCGGCGGCATATTTGCACCATCCTTGTCCGTCGGTGCGGGACTCGGCAGCACCATAGGGCTGCTTCTTGGAACCAGCATCAGTCTCGCAGCCGTTCTGGGTATGGCGGGCTACTTTGCCGGCGTAGTGCAAGCCCCTATGACTGCCTTTGTCATCATTCTGGAAATGACCGGCAACCACAACAACGTCATTCCGCTGATGTGTGCATCGATGCTGGGATATGGCACCGCCCGGCTTATTTCACATGAGCCGCTCTATCACGCCTTGTCGCGAACATTCGTGGCCGATGTCTTGCGTCAGCGTCGCGCAAGGGAAAAGAATATATTACCTGAATAAAAATCCATCTTGGGGGAGGACATACCTGTGGATCGAAGAACATTCGCAAAATCGCTTGCAGGGTTGGGGACAATACCCTTCATAGTCGGTTCGGCAACAGCAGCACAAAGGGGAGAAACAAGCATGCTGGAATTGATAGGCGGAAGCATTACCGATGTCCCGGGAATGAAACTCGGGCATCATACGCTGACCAAGCGCCCAACCGGCTGCACCGTTCTGCTTTGCGAAGAAGGAGCAACAGCAGGCGTCGATGTGCGTGGCTCCGCACCCGGCACACGCGAAACCGATCTTCTCGATCCAATGAACTATGTTCAACAAGTACAAGCTATTCTGCTATCCGGTGGCAGCGCTTATGGTCTCAGTGCCGCGACTGGTGTGATGCGCTATCTCGAAGAGAACAATCTCGGTTTCAAAATCGGCAAGGGTGTCGTTCCGATTGTGCCTGCGGCCATCCTGATGGATCTTGGTGTGGGAGATTTTTCCGTTCGTCCTGATGAAGAAGCCGGATATCTGGCGTGTAAGGCTGCAAAAGCCGAAGCCTCCGGCGAAGGCAATATTGGCGCAGGCGCAGGTGCAACCGTCGGCAAGATGTTTGGTATGGAATATGCGATGAAAGGCGGCCTTGGCACAGCAAGCTACAAGGTTCCCGGAACCGAAGTCGTGGTCGGCGCGATTGTCGCTGTAAACGCCGTTGGCGATGTCTACGCCCCCAACTCGCAGCAGATTCTGGCGGGAGCTCGTAGCGAAGACGGCGAAGGCTTCCGCAACATCATGGACTCGATCATGCAGGGTCGCAATGTCGTCAAATCCGGCGGTGCCAACACCACCATTGGCGCGATTGCAACCAATGTTCCGTTCAACAAGGCTGAACTGAAAAAGATCGCTGGCATGGCACATGACGGCTTTGCCCGTTCGATCAACCCCATCCACACAATGTGGGATGGCGATACGATCTTTGCGCTCTCGACAGGCAAGGCAGAAGGTGTTGAAGCTGATGTGACGGCCATCGGTGCTATTGCTGCAACTGTGATGGCTCATGCCGTTGCCCGTGCGGTGATGCAGGCCGAAAGTCTGCCAGACCTCAACTTGCCCGCCCATCGGGACTATGTTTAGAGCATCTAAGCCAAAAGCGGAAAGCGGTTTTGCGTTCAAAATGCGCCAAACCAAATAGATTAAGCGGTTCCAACGGTTCAACACCAACTGGAACCGCTTAAGCGGAAAGTTCTCGATAACCACATAAACACGCAGCGATTGAAACGGTCCGTAATATACGCGATATGAGAAACGGCTTTTACAGAGCCTGATATTGAAATGAGAGCGCTGAGTGCCCTGTCGGGCGCATAAAAGGCTATTCTAACAGTGTATATGCAACAGATCGATTTTCATCTGAAGACAGGTTCGGACACGGCATGACAGGCAATTCCCTCAAATTCGGCACAAGCGGTCTCAGAGGACTGGCGACCGAGCTTAACGGATTGCCTGCTTATGCCTATTCGCTGGCATTTGTGCATATGCTGAAATCAACAGGTAACCTGAATACCGGCGACAAAGTGTTTGTCGGTCAGGATTTGCGCCCATCAAGCCCTGATATCGCAGCACTTGCCATGGGCGCGATTGAAGATGCAGGCTTCACACCTGTTGATTGCGGCGTCTTGCCCACACCTGCTCTGAGCTATTATGCGATGGCGCAAAATGCGCCCTGTATCATGGTTACTGGCAGTCATATTCCAGATGACCGCAATGGACTGAAATTTTATCGCGCCGATGGTGAAATCGATAAGGATGACGAAGCCGCGATAAGTGCGGCTTATGTTGCTCTCCCGGCTGATATTGCATCACGGAAAGCTGTTGGCTTGTCCGTAAGCGATAGCGCGATCAATGCCTATGCCGAGCGTTACATCCAGCTTTTAGGCACCGACAGCCTCACAGGACTGAAAGTCGGTGTGTATCAGCATTCGTCGGTAGCACGTGATCTTCTCACCAATGTCCTTGGCGCACTTGGTGCAGAAACAGTCGCACTTGGCCGTTCCGATGTTTTTGTGCCGGTCGATACCGAAGCGCTACGCCCGGAAGATATTCAGCTTCTTGCGCAATGGGCAAAGCATGACCAATTTGATGCTATCGTCTCAACTGATGGCGACGCAGACCGCCCTCTTATTGCAGACGAGCATGGAAATTTTGTGCGTGGCGACCTTGTGGGTGCCATCACATCTGCCTGGGTCGGTGCCGATGTCATCGTCACGCCAGTCACTTCCAATGCAGCGCTGGAAGAGTGCGGAAAGTTTGGCCGCGTTTTACGTACACGCGTCGGCTCGCCATATGTGATTGCCGGTATGCAGCAGGCTCTGAACGAAAACGCAAAGAGCGTGGTTGGATTTGAAGCAAATGGCGGCGTGCTTCTAGGAAGCGCTATCGGCAAAGGCGGTCGGCAACTATCTGCACTCCCAACGCGCGACGCGCTTCTGCCAATCCTTGCTTGTCTGAGCACGATCAAACAAACGCAAACGCCTCTTTCCGAAATCGCGCACAGCTATGGCTTTCGAATTGCATTGAGCGATCGCTTGCAGAATGTGCCGCAAGAAAAAAGTGCCGCATTTCTGTCAGTCATCACGCAGGAAGACGCACGTATTCAGCTTTTCCCGGCAACTGACTCTGTTATACGGTTTGAAGCAATCGATGGCGTAAAGCTGTTCTTCAAATCAGGTAATGCGGTGCATTATCGTGCGTCAGGAAATGCACCGGAACTACGCTGCTATGTCGAATCTGCCAGCGAAGCTCAGGCCAGTGAATTATTGACAATGGGACTCGAAATCGCCCGTAACGCAACGAAGGATACCATCAGCAAATGAGCTTTATCCCGGTTATCATCAGCGGCGGTTCTGGTTCCAGACTCTGGCCGCTTTCACGCGACGCCCACCCAAAACCCTTCATCGAACTGCCAGATGGCGGTACGCTGATCGGAAAGACCTATGCGCGCGCTTCGCGCCTTCAGGATGCAGATCAAATTCTCACGGTCACAAACCGCGATTTCCTGTTTCTGACGCTCGATGCCTATGCTGATGCTGACGCGCGCAAGATCGACAATACATTTCTTCTTGAACCGCTCGGCCGCGATACAGCGCCCGCTGTAGCATTGGCAGCGCTTCAGGCCGCATCAACCTATGGTGCCGATGCGACTTTGCTGATCATGCCAGCCGACCATCTGATCGAAGATGAAGCGGCTTTCGCAGCTGCGGTAGTCGAAGCACGCAAACTTGCCGAAGCCGGCCGCATTGTCACTTTCGGCATTGTTCCGGATCATCCTGAGACAGGCTTTGGCTACATCGAAGTCGATGGCACTGACGTTCGGCGCTTTGTTGAAAAACCGGATGCAGAGACTGCACAGACCTATGTTGAGAGCGGCCGCTATTATTGGAATTCCGGCATGTTCTGCTTTAAGGCTCTAACGATGATTGACGCCATGCAGCGCCATGCTCCTGAAGTTCTGGAAGGTGCCAGATCAGCGCTTGAGCACTCACGTCGGGGTGTGAATGGCGAAACCAGAACGCTGGAAATCGCCAAGGATCAGTTTGCAGCAACGCCTGCCATTTCCATCGACTATGCTGTCATGGAAAAGGCAGACAACATCGCCTGCATCCCTGTTTCCTGTGGCTGGTCCGATATTGGCTCGTGGGCGGCAATGGCCGATCTGATCGAGCCGGACGCTGACGGCAATCGTCTGCGTGGGGAAACGGTACTCGAAGAAACAACCGACAGCTTTGTTCTTTCGGAAACGCGTCTGGTCAGCCTCGTTGGCGTTCACGATCTTCTCGTTGTCGATACGCCAGATGCCCTGCTTGTCGCCCATCGCGATAAGGCGCAGGATGTGCGCAAGGTCTTCAACAAGTTGCGCGCTCAAGGTCACGAAGCGGCAAAACTGCACCGCACGGCACACCGTCCATGGGGCACTTATACGGTTCTGGAAGAAGGCGATGGTTTCAAGATCAAGCGTATCGAGGTCAAGCCCGGTCGCCGTCTGAGCTTGCAGGCGCATCATCATCGTTCCGAACACTGGATTGTGGTTTCCGGCACGGCAAAGGTCGTCAATGGCGAGCGGGAAATCCTGCTCACCAACAATCAATCGACCTATATCCCTTGCGGCTTCAAGCACCGTCTAGAAAATCCGGGCATTCTGCCGCTCGTTCTCATTGAAGTGCAAAGCGGCGAATATCTCGGCGAAGATGACATCGTCCGTTACGACGACATTTATGGTCGTATTTGATAAAATAAAGAATACGCGAAATGTGATCTGGATCATCGACAAATGGCGGTTTTTCGCAGTCGCGAATCCGCTATAGTCGTTTCATGACGATCCAGCACTTAAGCGAAACCATTATCAACCAGATTGCCGCTGGCGAGGTGATTGAACGCCCAGCCAGCGTGATCAAGGAACTTGTCGAAAATGCAATCGATGCTGGCGCAACGCGTATCGAGGTTGTGACCGCTGGCGGCGGCAAGACACTTCTGCGCGTGACCGATAATGGTTCTGGCATCCCTTCCAATGAGCTGTCACTCGCCGTTTCACGCCATTGCACGTCCAAGCTCACTGACGATGTGAATGATATTCGCGCGCTGGGTTTTCGCGGCGAAGCGTTGCCGTCCATCGGTTCGGTTTCAAAACTCACGCTGAAATCACGTCCGCAGGATGCCGAGTCGGGCTTTGAAGTGGCGGTTAACGGCGGGCATCTGGAAGGCCCACGTCCGGCGGCGCTTAATCGCGGTACCATTGCCGAAGTACGCGACCTCTTTTATGCGACGCCTGCGCGTCTCAAATTCATGAAAACGGATCGCGCCGAAGCTACTGCCATCACCGATATCGTTAAACGGATTGCGGTTGCCTTCCCACATGTTCGGTTTTCACTGGCTGGTACTGATCGGACGCCGCTGGAACTTCCCGCGACAGGAAACGGTGTCGATGCCACGCTTGAGCGTATAGGCCAGATACTCGGCAAGGAATTTTCGGAGAATGCGCTGCATATTGATGCCGAGCGCGATGGTGTGAGACTTGCGGGTTTTGCCGGCATCCCATCATTTAACCGGGGCAATGCACTGCATCAATTTGCATATGTGAATGGCCGCCCCGTTCGCGATAAACAGATTTTCGGCGCCCTGCGCGGTGCATATTCCGATGTCATTGCGCGTGACCGCCATCCAGTGGCAGTGCTGTTTCTGACACTCGATCCATCTTTGGTGGATGTGAACGTGCATCCTGCCAAAGCAGATGTTCGCTTCCGTGATCCAGGCCTTGTGCGTGGTCTTATTGTGGGTGCCATCAAGCAGGCGCTTGCACAATCAGGCATACGCCCGGCAACAAGCGGCGCAGAAGCCATGCTGCAAGCGTTCCGAGCTGAAGGATTTCAATCGCGCGCCTCTACCGGCAATTACGCGGCTCCTGCGTGGCGACCAGCGACACCATCCGCGCCACGTACAGAATGGTCGCCGCAAACGGCACACCCGGCACATAAGCCGCTGAGTTTTGATAGCCCGCTTGCCTTTCATGAAGACGAGCAGGCAACGATTGCAACAATACCCGCAGCCGATGCACGCGCCACCATCGGGGAAGCCTCTGTCGAAACGATGCAGAAGCCACTTGGCGCTGCACGTGCACAGATTCACGAAAATTATATCGTCGCGCAGACAGAAGACAGTCTGGTCATCATAGACCAGCACGCAGCACATGAGCGCCTCGTCTATGAAGCGTTGAAGAATGCGCTGCATTCTCGCCCGATACCGGGGCAGATGCTGCTGATACCCGAAATTGTTGACCTGCCGGAAGAAGATGCCGAGCGACTCACCGCCCATTCTGAAACGCTGTCTCGGTTCGGCCTCGGTATTGAACAGTTCGGCCCCGGCGCAATCGCTGTGCGCGAAACACCTGCCATGCTAGGCGAGATGAACGTGCAGCAGCTTATCCGCGATTTGGCTGATGAAGTTGCGGAGCACGACACGTCCGATGGTCTCAAAGCGATGCTGAACCACGTCGCTGCCACCATGGCCTGCCACGGTTCAGTGCGTTCGGGTCGACGGCTTAAACCTGAAGAAATGAATGCGCTCTTGCGTGATATGGAGGCAACACCCGGCTCCGGTACATGCAATCACGGACGCCCCACCTATATTGAGCTGAAACTTACCGATATTGAGCGATTGTTTGGCCGGCGCTAAGCAGAGGCTAAAGCATGTCGCAGTTAAATGGATCTAGAGCGAGCACCATGGGTGCGATTAAACGCGACACGCTCTGGACGAAGCATTCGCTGCTTGATAGATTCTGGCATCAAGGAATTACACAATGAACAAGTTTGAATCACCTCGCTCATCAGAAGCTGTCCTGCGTTATCTCGACGGCGATTTTGAAATCGTAAAGCACGGCTCTTTTGTGCTTTGTGCCGTGACCGGTGCACCTGTTCCGCTCGATGAGTTGAAATATTGGAGCGTAGCGCGCCAGGAAGCTTATGCGTCGGGGCTGATTTCCTACGAGCGTGAGCTTGCACTTAATCCTGAATTGCGCAGCCGCAAGAAGGCTTAAACTGGTTTAGAAGCCGATAAAGAGCGGGTTTTGTACCGCTCGACTGCCATATCGAGAATATGGCCCAGCGCGTCCTTACGCTCAAATTGCAGATCTATATCGAGTACGGCTAATTCGCGCATAAACTCATTCGGCACCTCACTCATTGTCACCAGGCGAACGTGATCCTTGGCAGTGGTAATTAGGCCCAATCCAAGCCGGTCCGCTGTTTCAATGAGTTTGCGAATATCATCCGGCTGATAGCTGTAATGATCTGGGAAGGTTTGACTTTCCACAACCTCGCCGCCAGCCTCCTCCACACTGGCAAAGAACTTGGCGGGGTTGCCAATCCCCGCAAAAGCCAGCCAGCGATTGCCAGCAACCGCTGAAGCCGACGAAGGCAGCAACCGTGCCTCGTAAACGGCGCGCCCGGCACGTGACGCCTGCCGCACCACAAAATCAGCCGCACCACCCTTGCCAATGCGCAGCAGAGCGTCGGTCTTGCGCATCTGGTCAGTCAACGGCGCGCGCAAGGGACCTGCAGGAATCACCAGACCGTTGCCGATCCCGCGTGTCGAATCGACCACCAGCAGCGAAAAGTCGGCATGCAGTCGTGCACTCTGAAAACCATCATCCATAATGATAAAGTCGCAGCCGCGCCGATGTAATTCCTGCGCCGACTTCAAGCGATCCGGGCAAAGCGCTACGGGCGCATGACGCGCAAGCAGCAGCGGTTCGTCGCCGACATGACGTGCGCTGTCAGAGGACGGATCAACGATGTGCAGCCCTTTGTAATTGCCGCCATAACCGCGCGAAACAATACCGGGATGTAAGCCGCGCACTTTTGCGGCCTTTGAAAAGGCAATAGCAGTCGGAGTTTTGCCTGCGCCGCCCACTGTAAAATTACCGATACAGAGAACGGGCGCCGCGATTTTTGGCGGTTCCGCTTTAAGAAGCCGTCGGCCAGCAATAGCGCCATAGACCCAGGACAGGGGCGCAAGCCCCCAGGCACGCCAGTCAGGCTTTTCCCACCAGAAGGGTGGTGCCTCGCTCGCCATGCTTAGATGCCGCCGTTGATAAAGGCCGAATCGTTACGATTTCCCGGCAACTGCGCCTGCAAAACTAGCGGCTGAATGAATGGCTCGAGCGAATTCAATGTGCGATCCAGCGCGCCGCGCATATCCTTTACCGTGTTTGCACCGGCAGTGATCATCGAGCGCAGGTGCTGCGGATTATTGAAGAGAAAGTTGATCGCACCGGCGAGCATGTTGCGATCCTTCACCACGCGCGCACCACCATTCTTGATAAGGCGCTGGAAGGATTCACGGAAATTCTGAACATTCTTGCCCGTCAGCACTGCTGTGCCCATCATGGCGGGTTCAAGCGGATTATGCCCACCTTCTTTGGTCAGTGAATTACCAATGAAGGCAATCTCGGTGAGTTGGAGATAAAGCCCCATCTCGCCAATCGTATCACCAAGCAGAATATCGGTATCCGCTTCGATAACGTCTCCGCGGCTGCGTGCTGCGACTTTCAATCCCTTTTCGCCAAGCATAGCTTCAATGGCGGGAGCGCGGTTGGGATGACGCGGAACGATGATCGTGACCAGACGCGGATATCGTACCTTCAGCATCTGATGAACTTCTGCCGCTATCTCTTCTTCACCATCGTGGGTAGAGATTGCAGCCCATGTACGACGTCCGGCAATTTGGCGCTGCATGGTTGCCAGTGCCTGCGGATCGGCAGGTGCCGGGGCCGTATCGACCTTGAGATTGCCCGAAACGCTAACCGGCCTTGCCCCAAGAGCCCGAAATCGATCGCCATCAAGCTCGGACTGCGCAATCACATGCGCGAAGTTTTCAAACAGCGCTTCCGCCAATTCTGGTCGTTTCTGCCATGCCGCAAAAGAACGGTCCGAAAGACGGCCGTTGACCAGCACATGCGGAATATGCCGCGCGCCAAGCGAAAGCACTGTTGCTGGCCAAATCTCGGATTCACAGCCTATCGCCAGATCCGGCTTCCAGTGATCAAGGAAATTGTTGACCGCCGGTTGCAGATCGAGCGGCGCATATTGATGGATAACCTGACTGCCCAGCTGATCGGCAACCAGTTTCGCCGATGTCACCGTTCCCGTCGTCATAACGATGTGGATACCAGTGGCTGCGATGCTTTCAATCAGCGGCGCCATGGCAACCGATTCTCCAACACTTGCAGCATGAGCCCATATGACAGGCCCTTGCGGTCGAGCTATCGACGTTTTGCCGTAACGCTCACCGCGCCTGGCACGCTCTTCTTTGCCGCGTGATGCACGATAGGAAATATAAGTGCCGATGAAAGGATAGGCCGCAGAGCCGAGCATACGATAGGCCGACAACATGTTTCGTGCCCAACGTTCACTCATTTACCTGCCTCCAATGCGGCATAGGCCTTGGTCGTCGCGTCATTGAGTTGGCGCGTCAATTCCATGCGCTTTTCTTCCAGTTGTGCCTCATCGGCATTTTCATCCACCCAGACCGGCTCTCCACAGACAATTATCGAGCGGCCGAATGGCAACGGAATTGTGGTCTTATCCCATGTCTTATGCAAAACATGATTCCGCGAAAAAGCATACGCAAAAGGCATTATTGGTCGACCTGATAATTTGGCCAGCAAAATAATTCCTTCGCCCGCTTCACGCGCTTTGCCGTGGGCAATATCAGCAATCATTGACGCTGATTGTCCCTTTTTCAGGGCATTTTTCAACGTTAAAAGCGCGCGCGCTCCACCTTTTCTAGCGGAGTTGCCTTCGCCGCGCCCACCAGAGCCTCGCACTGTGATGAAGCCGAACTTCTCAGCGATACGTGCATTGAGTTCCGCATCGGCACTGCGGGAAAACATGGCCACCACTTCAAGATCATGGGGACGCACCGCCGCTGCCATAATGTGCTGACCGTGCCAGAACGTTATGATTGAGGGGCTATTTTCGCGCAAAAGGGTCTTGATATCAGCAGATCCCTTGAGACGCGGATTGGTCAGATGCACAAATTTCAGATAGCTGGAAATGAGCTGCACCAGCGCGAATTGTAAGAAAGCCGAACGCGCAAGTGGCCCGCGAATGCGGCGCCACATACGCTTTGCAAATCCATCCGAGCGGCTGCGTTCACCGGCTTTCGGCGCGCTTTTTTCCTTTGCCATCTGATCTTTGTGCGGAGCAGACAAAAGCGCTTATTCCGCTTTCAGGTCCACGCCTTCAGGATCAAGCAAGCGATGCAGGTGAACAATGAAATAACGCATGTGCGCATTATCGACAGTCTGCTGCGCCTTGGACTTCCAGGCAGTTTTGGCAGACTCGTAATCAGGATAGATGCCAACGACATCGAGATTATCGAGATCGCGGAACTGAACGGTTCCTAGCTTTTTCAGCTCACCGCCAAATACCAGATGAAGAAGCTGCTTTTTGTCGCCTTCGGCACTCATGACAATATCCCTTGAAACAAACTTATTCGCCGCATGATTAGCTCAATGGCCAGTCCGCGACAACACTCAACATTTCCTGCAAAAGGTTTCCGCTGGACGCAACCAGCGCACCATGTTGTAGCGTCGGTCCACCGTAGATGAGAGGCTGAGCGTCGTGGGTCAAGAGCGCTCCGCCCGACTCACTCAGGATGAGATCGGCTGCGGCCAAGTCCCAATCATGTGAATTTGGCCGAATGAAGGTACCGGCGATATCGCCACGCGCAACCATCGCAATCCGATAGGCGAGCGAGGGTACATAAGGATGCAAAATCACGCGATCACGCCAGCCTTCCGGCAAAGTTTCGACCATTCTTTTTGCCGAAGCCATGGCAATTTTATGGCCATTTGGTGGCAGACGGGTACTAATCGGCAGGCCGTTTTGCGATGCACCAAAGCCTTTGCCAGCTTCGATCACTTCATTGCGTGCAGGGCATTGCAGCACACCGGCAATTGGCTTGCCGTCTTCCACGATGGCAATGCTCACACACCACTGAGTTTGCCCATTGATATAACCGCGTGTGCCATCAATCGGATCGACCACAAATGCGCGGCGGCGCGCGGCGGCCACTCTGTCATCCGTAGTTTCTTCTGAAATCCAGCCATAATCAGGCCGTGCTTCAAGCAGCACTTCCTTCAGATAGTTATCGACTGCGAAATCCGCTTCGCTGACGGGCGACTGTCCATCTTTCAACCAAACTTCCGGCGACTGGCCGAAATAACGCATTGCAATACGGCCAGCTTCGCGCGCTGCATTGCGCAGAAGTTCTAGTTCGTTCTGTATATCTTTGCGTTTCTCAATTTCCGGCAAGGGTCATGCCTTCAATCACAAGGGTTGGGGCCGTCATGCCAAAATTCCGGTCAATATCGGAAGCGGGCGTCATATTGAGGAACATATCCTTGAGATTAGAGGCAATCGTCACCTCACTCACAGGATAGGCAAGCTCCCCGTTTTCAATCCAGAACCCGGAAGCGCCACGGCTATATTGGCCCGTGATCATATCGACGCCCTGCCCGAACACTTCCGTTACATAAAAGCCGGTGCCTACAGACCGGATCAGCGATTCTGGTGTTTCCACACCTGGTTCAATGGCAAAATTGGTCGAAGCCGGTGAGACACCTGAACCCGAACGCACACCGCGTCCGTTGCCGGTCAATCCCAGTTCACGTGCACTCGAACCTGACAGAAGCCATTGCTGCAACACGCCATCTTCAACCATCATCAAGGGCTGACCTTCGATGCCTTCGCCATCAAACGGGCGCGACGACGATCCACGAATGCGCAGCGGATCATCAGTAACATTGATCCCCGCCTTCAAAATCTGCTTGCCGAGACTGTCGCGCAGAAAGCTGGTCTTGCGTGCAACGGCGGCACCGTTGATTGCGCTCGCGAGATGGCCCGCGATACCCCGCGCCAGACGTGGATCAAAAACGGCCGTAACCGGACCCGTCTTGGCTTGGCGTGCACCCAGACGACGCACGGCGCGTTCACCGGCGCGTCTGCCGATATTTTCGGGTGTGTCGAGATCGGCAAAGTGAAGGCGCGAACTAAAATCATAGTCGCGCTCCATCTTCGTGCCCTCGCCTGCGATTGCAGACACCGAACGACCAAAACGCGTTGCAGCATATTCGCCTGAAAAGCCTGAAGATGTAACGAGCACAAGCCCGCCCATGCTGCGCGATGCACCAGCACCACCCGAATTGCTCACGCCCTGCACGGCGCGCGCTGCCGCTTCAGTTGCCAGTGCGTCTTCGGTAAGGCGCGTCGTATCGATTTCGATCGCGTCGAAAAGATCGAGATCGAGATCGCGGGGAGCTTTTACCAGCAAAGCCGGATCGGCCAGTTGCTCATACGGATCTTCCGGAGCAACACGCGCCATGGCAACAGCACGCTCCGCCAATTTGTTGGGATCGCTGCCAGCATTGGCTGAAACACTGGCGATACGTCGCCCAACGAACACCCGAAGAGAGAAATCATCACTCTCCGACGATTCGGTTCCCTCGACCTTACCAAGCCGAACAGAGACGCTAACTGAGCGCGCACGGATCACAACCGCGTCAGCATGGTCAGCCCCCGCACGCTTTGCAGCAGCCACCAGCTGCGCTGCGCGGTCGACCAGTTTATCCGACGAATTATCTGAAATCATTACATAATCCAAGACTACAGGGGCAAAACGGCACCAGACTGGTAACCACGAGATATAACCAACCGTAATGGGAATTTGCGAAAAAATATCGTCAAATTATTCGACATCGGACTGATTAGAGCCATATCATGTTTCTATATTGCTGAAATCGGGGGGCTTCAAGGCAAGCCTGCCACATTCTTCATATTCCAAGAGCAAAACATGGTCGCAACAGGCGGAAGTCTTTACTTACAGGCGCTGATGATTCTGGGTGGTGCGATCATCGCTGCGCCCTTATTCAAACGCCTTGGCCTTGGCACCGTTCTGGGCTATCTGGCCGCCGGAATTGCGATTGGTCCAGTTGCACGCCTTATCTCGGAAGGTGAGGAACTGCTGCATTTTTCGGAGCTGGGCGTCGTCTTTCTGCTGTTCATCATCGGGCTTGAGCTGAAACCATCGCGGCTCTGGTCGTTACGTCATGCAATTTTCGGCCTGGGAGCTGCACAGGTTTTGCTCACAGGTTCCGCGCTGGCCGCCTTGGGTGTCTATCTTGCCGGCCTGGAGACCAATGCGGCAATCATCATCGGTTTCGGCTTGGCGCTATCCTCAACGGCATTTGCTATGCAGGTGCTGGAAGACCGCGCTGAGACCAACCAGAAACACGGACAGCGTGCCTTCGCCATCCTGTTGTTTCAGGACCTCGCCATCGTTCCTATTCTGGCGATCATTCCTGCACTGTCCCCCAATGAGCCTTCACAGGCCAGTGCTGGCTTTCATTTGGCGACAGCCATTGCTGCGATTATCGCTCTGGTGATTGCGGGACGCTATCTCATCAATCCGATGTTCCGTATCATTGCCAATACCGGCGCACGCGAAGTGATGATCGCAGCTGCCCTTTTTGTGGTGCTGGGTTCAGCCAGTCTTTTGCAGGCGGCAGGACTATCCATGGCAATGGGGGCATTCATTGCAGGCGTACTGCTGGCCGAATCGTCTTACAGACATGAGCTTGAAGCAGATATCGAACCTTTTCGCGGAATTTTCCTCGGCCTGTTTTTCGTGGCTGTTGGTCTTTCGCTCAATCTGACTGTGATCCTGCAATATTGGAAGACCATTCTGATGGCGGTCCCGATCTTCATGATCGTCAAGGCAGCCATCATCTATGTTCTATGCCGCATCTTCCGCTCGAACCATAATGATGCAATCCGCGTTGCATTTCTGCTCCCACAGGGCGGCGAGTTTGCCTTTGTGCTGTTTTCTGCTGCCGCAGCAGCAGCCGTCATTTCAAACGCCTTAAGCTCCGAACTTGTCGCCGCCGTCACAGTTTCAATGGCACTCACTCCGCTTTCTGTGGCCATCGGCTCAAGACTGCTGATCAAAGACAAGACCGAAGACGTCATCGAAGAAAATTTCGAGGGCGCTGGCGCAGATGTGCTGATGATCGGCTTTTCGCGTTACGGGCAGATTTCCGCTCAAATACTGCTTGCTGGCGGCATCGATGTGACGGTGATCGACAACTCACCGAACCGCGTACGTGCCGCCGGAAAATTCGGTTTCCGCATCTATTTCGGCGATGGCACCCGCAAGGATGTGCTCGAAGCAGCGGGCATCCGCAAAGCCAAAATTGTCGCCGTGTGTACGCACAAGAAGGAAATTACCAACCGGATCGTTAATCTGATCCAGTCGGAATATCCCGATGTGCGTCTTTTTGTGCGTTCCTATGACCGTGAACACACGCTGCAACTTCGCGCACAAGGCGTGGAATATGAGCTGCGCGAAACTTTCGAATCCGGCCTTCTGTTTGGTCAGCGTACGCTTGAAGGTTTAGGACTTTCGGAAGCCAACGCTTATGCAATCCGCGAGGACGTGCGGCAACGCGACGAAGACCGCCTGCACGTCCAGGCATCGGAAGGAATCATGGCAGGACGGCATCTGCTCTTCAACAAGCCCGTCACGCCTGAGCCTCTGGTTAAACCACAGCGCGAAGGCCAGCGAATCGATAAAGCGGGCGACGGCATCGATGCAGTTGCCAATATCGACGAAGGTACGGCGTCGGCCGCAGTTGCAGCTGAATAATCGCTAGAGCGCCGCGCACCCTCTTGGGCGCACAAAGGTCGCTCTAACACTTTATATTTACAGCATAATTTTACCTTAAACTGATTCAAGTTTAAGGAGTTATGCTGTAGTGGATTGAATTTGACGTTTGAACCCCGACCGATAACCATACTGTATCAAACGTCAAATTCGAAAAATCCACTCGTTAGTTTTATCGCCCTATCCTACGCATCTACGCTGGGGATGCTCAGGACGCCGCAGCGGCAGGCTTACCGCTTAAAACCGTGTCGAGTGCAAGTTTCAACTCTTCGCGGATATCTGCACTTTGCGATAGAATCTGTTCGAACTTCAGGAAATCGAGCAAGCCTATTCGTTCGACGTTTGGACGCAGAAAAATATGTGGCGGGCGATTGCGGAACTTGTTCTCGATGATTGAGCACATGGTGAGCTGGTTGGCACCCATGACAGCTTCGATTGTGGTCGGCATATAATCATCAGGCCCTACAGGGGCACCAACAACATCAATTCCAATCACAATATCCGCCTTATCAAACAGCAGATCGAATGGCACCGGATTGAGCAATCCACCATCCACTAGAATTCGCCCATTGCGACGTACCGGTCTAAACACCGGCGGAATAGCGCAAGAAGCCGCAATAGCTGAACGCAGGTCGCCCTGTTCGATATTGAGTTCCGTGGCCGCATGAAAATCCGAAGCGGTAATGCTCATCGGGATTTTCAGCTCTTCCACATTTTCGGGTAGTGCTGCGGGTAGAAAGACTTCCAATATCTTCTCGATATTGAACTGGCTGACGCGGAAACCGCCTTTCAGCAGCTCGACCCAGCGTTCCGGGCGCGCCTGCCACATGCGGCGGGCGACTTCCGAACGGCGATTGAAAATCGCCGCCATATATTCATGAATTTCCTTGCCGCTCATGCCGTTCGCCATTCCGGCCCCGACAATCGAACCGATGGATGAACCAGAAATCGCAACCGGCTTTATGCCCAGTTCGTCCAACACTTCGATAATATGGATATGTGCGATACCGCGAGCACCGCCGCCGCCAAAGGCGACGGCGATACGCGGTGATGTCGGTACGGTTACATCCATGAAGCTTTCCTCACGGCATATTGGCTTACGATTGTGCCAAACTAAG
Organism: Brucella sp. HL-2; assembly: GCF_025846885.2. NCBI lineage: Bacteria > Pseudomonadati > Pseudomonadota > Alphaproteobacteria > Hyphomicrobiales > Brucellaceae > Brucella > Brucella sp. HL-2. The sequence continues at coordinate 26,862 of NZ_JAOYTK010000014.1, forward strand.
ATTGGACCAACTTAAGACTGAGCTGGACCGAAAATCAGAATTGCAGGTTCTGCTTCCAAAAGCTTTTTGGCAATAGCTTTCACCTGATCGAGCGTCACCGCATCAATCAGTTCGGCGCGCTTGTCGATGTAATCACGATCAAGCCCTGCTTCCTGAAGACCAACGAGCGTGTCGGCAATCGACACCGATGAATCGAGATTGTTCACCGCATAAGAGCCTTTGAGATAGCTCTTGGCTGCAGCAAGCTCAGCTTCTGTCGGACCATCATTTGCCATTGCAGCGACCTGCTCGCGAATGATCTTGAGCGATTCCTGCGCCTTTTCAGGCCGTGTCGCAGTCGAAATTGTCAATGCGGATACATGATCACGCAATGCCATCGATGACGATACCGAATAGGCGAGACCGCGCTTTTCACGCACTTCCGCATAAAGACGCGAGGTGAAACCGCCACCCAGAATGTGATTCATCAGGTAAGAAGCGAAGAATTCCGGATCTTTACGTGGAACTGCCGGATAGACAAAACTGATCGATGTCTGTGGCATGTCAAAGCTGAGGCTTGTCGTCGTGCCAAGTGCAAGTTTTGCATCAGGTACTGGGACGAGTTCGGCATTTGCAGGCAGATCGCCGAATACCTTGTCGAGCATTTCGCCAAGATCCTTGGCGTTAATCGAACCAACAACGCCGATCGTCAGGCGATCGCGCGCAAAGTTCTTGCGGTGGAAATTGACAAGGTCTTCACGGCTGATTGATTGCAGCGACTTAACTGTGCCTTCGTCCGGGCGACCATAAGGATGGTTGCCATAGAGAACTTCGGAGAACTTGCGCGAGGCAATGGTTGAAGGATTGCGCTGCGAGGCTTCGAGACTTGCAACCACCTGCTGACGAATGCGGTCAATCGCATCCTGATCAAAGCGCGGCTTGTTAACGGCAAGCGCCAGCAGTCCATTCACTGCATCACGGTTCTCGGCAAGCATACGAATATTGCCAGATACCGAATCAGGCGAAGCTGAAAAGCTCATCTCCGCACCGAGGTTATCGATGCGTTCCTGAAAACTGTCGGAATCGAGGTCGCCAGCGCCTTCATCGAAAAGGCCGGTCATTAGATTGGCAAGACCTTCCTTACCTCCCGGGTCCTGCGATGTGCCCCCCTTGAACGAGAAGCGCATAGAAATGAGCGGCACCGAACTATCTTCAACCAGCCAGGCTTTGATGCCCTTTGGCGAAACAACCTCCTGAATCTCGATTGCGTATGCCGGAAGGTTCAGAATGACCAGCAACATCATGGATGTTGCCAGCGCCATCATCGCGGTCTTTGCACGATTAACATTCAACGCAATAGCTTTGCTCACTGGATTGCTCCTCCCGCGCCATTCTCACCTGCATTGCCAGCGGCAGCATTCGGATTCTCGCGTGCATTTTCAGGTTCAGTATCCGGCGGCAGCAAGTAACTCGTCACCGACTGATTTTTCACCAGATACCGGTTCGCGGCATCTTTTATCTGCTCGACGGTAACGCCCTTGATCACATCTGGCCATTTCTGAATATCTTCGATACTCATGCCGATAGAGAGCGTGGAACCATAAATCCGGGCCATACCTGACTGGCTGTCGCGCGCGAAGGTTACTGCCTTGAGGAAGCGATTGCGTGCCTGATCGAGTTCGGTCTGCGTCACACCGTCCTTGATGATACGTGCAACTTCGGCATCAACGGCCTTCTCCACATCGGCCAGCGTCTTACCGTTCTGTGGCGAGCCGTAAACCGAGAATGTTCCATCATCAAGTGGGTCGCCATCATAGCTCGCACCCGTGTTGGATGCGATGCCCTGCTTGACGATCAATTCCTGATAAAGACGAGAGCGTAGTGAACCACCGAGAATCTCGCTCAGGATATCAAGTGCCGGCGCGTCGCCTGCCTTCACATTCGGGAAGCGCTTTTCATTGGAGTAGGACGGCACCAGCCACGACATGCGGAACGACGGCGTGCTCACACGATCGTCATGCAGCGTCACAACGCGGGCTGCGTGTTTTTCCGGCTCCTGCGGACGCTCACGCGGCAGAACATCGGCACGCTTGGGGATTGTGGCCCAGGTCTTCATGACAAGATCGCGCACGCGCTCAGGTGTCACATCACCGGCGATCACCAGCGTTGCATTATTCGGAGTGTAATATTGCTGGTAGAAATCAACCGCATCCTTGAGGCTGAGTTTCTCCATTTCCTGTCGCCAGCCAATCACAGGCACACGATAAGGATGATTGTAGAAAAGCACAGCATCTGTGTTTTCCATCAGCATTGCTGCGGGATTTGAATCCACACGCATACGGCGCTCTTCAAGGATAACCTCGCGCTCAGTCGTTACCGCCTCTTCGTCGAGCACTAGATTGGCCATGCGGTCCGATTCATAACCCATCACCATTTCAAGCGCATCGGGAGCGACACGCTGAAAATAAGCCGTATAATCATAAGAGGTGAATGCGTTTTCCTGCCCGCCGATGGCTGCGATTTTCGCTGAAAACTCGCCAGCCGGATAGGTCTTGGTACCCTTGAACATCAGGTGCTCAAGAAAATGCGCAATGCCGGATTTGCCCGGTGCCTCATCAGCCGACCCCACATGATACCAGATCATCTGCGTGACCACCGGGGCGCGATGATCGGGAATAACCACGACCTTCAACCCGTTTTCGAGGGTAAAGCTGCTGATATCTTCGGATTTCGTGATTTCTGGCAGATTTGTTTGTGCCTGAGACTGGGCCGGAGGCTGCGCAGCTTCGGTTGCAGCCGCTGGTGCGGGCGTCTGCGCCTGAACCGAGCCTGTTGCAAGAGGCAGAGCCAGCGCCAAACCAAGGGCGGTGGACAACAAAAAGTGCCGGAGTGAGGGGTTATGCACCAAACGACATCTCCAATCAGTTTCATTCCGCCCTGACAGCTTTGAAGTGTCTAGCGAGCGGCAAGACCTATATTCAAAATTCACTGTGCTACCGAAACCGGAGATCCGGTTTCGGATAAATCTTCAGTCCGCTTTCAGCTGTATCAGCCGAATTATGGTTCCACCATAATTCCGCTCTTCACGAACGACGAATCGTTCATCCAGTTCCAGCGATGCTTCCGCATCTTCTTCAAGCACGAGAAGTGCGTCAGGATTAAGCCAACTACCTTCAAGTGCTGATAAAAGTGCCTTTTCGCCCATGCGACGACCGTAGGGCGGATCAGCAAAAATCAGGTCGAACGGTTCCATCGTTCCTGCTTCGCCAAGCTTGCAAGCATCGCGGCGCAGAACTTTGGTCTGTCCCTGCAGACCAAAGGCCTCGATGTTCTGGCGGAGGATGCCACGCCCTTCCGCTGATTCTTCGACAAAAACAGCATAGCGAGCACCGCGAGAAAGTGCTTCAAGACCGAGCGCGCCGGTACCTGCAAAGAGGTCCAGAACACGCCCGCCTTCAACCTTGTCCGGGAAGCTGTGTGCGAGAATATTGAATAGGCTTTCCCGCGTCCGATCTGTGGTCGGACGAATGGAATTTGTGGTCGGTGTGACGAGCGCGCGCCCGCGGAATTTACCGCCGACGATCCGCACCGCCGCCCCCTGGCTTGCCGCCGCGTGGCTTTCCATCACCAGATCTACCATTGCCTGGCTTGCCGCCCGAACCGCCACGATCCGGACCCTTGCCAAAGCCGCCTGGACCCTTCGACGGGCCGCGACCTTCACCACCACCGGAACGTGGACCGCTGCTGCGTGGACCACGATCGGCATTACCACCACCGAAACGACCTTCGCTGCGCGGACCCGAAGGCTTGCCGAAGCTACGGCCTTCATAACCGCCCGATGATCTTTCGCCGCCTTCGTTCTTCAGTTCGGCGCGCTCGCGCTTGCCCGGACGACGCTCTTGTTTACGATCATCGCGACCTTCAGGACGTGGAGCACGGGCTTCTGGTCTGCCTTCCGAACGGCCTTCAAAACGGCGCGGACGATCATCACGACCTTCTTCGCGAGGCTGATCGCCATCTCCGAAACGACGTGGGCGAGACTGAAAGTCTCCTTCCGCACGAGGAGCGCGAGGTCCTGAACGGTTATCTGAGCGTCCCTCAGGACGATTTCCAGAATGGGAACCCTGTTTATCAAAACGCCCTTCTGAGCGGCGGGGACGGTCATCACGGCCGGCTTCACGACGCTGATCGCCATCAGCAGAACGACGCGGACGCGACTGCAAATCACCATCGGAGCGACTTGCACGTGCGCCACGGCTCTCAGCGCGGGCAGCTTTTTGGGCTGCAGCTTTTTCACCCTGCGGGCGTGCGCCCGGTGCCATCCAGACATTGCTATTGCCACGGCGACGCGGCTCTACCTTGTCTTCTTTCTTTTCTTCGCGCTTGCGACGCTCTGGCTGGCTGGAGATCCATTCACGCTCACGCGGCTGGCGACGATATTCGCCTTCTGGCTCTTGCTGTTCCATTTCGCGACGCGTGCGGCCTTGCACGACGGTATTAGAGAACTCGTTCAGAACTGGCGCGTCGAAATCCGCACCTGATTCCTCAACGAGTTTTTCACCAAGCTGATCGCGCAGAATACGTCCGCGAATTTCACGAACCGCACCTTCTTCAAGATCGCCGAGCTGGAAGGGTCCAAACGACACGCGGATCAGACGACCAACCGTCAGACCAAGCGCACCAAGGATGTTCTTGACTTCGCGGTTCTTGCCTTCGCGCAGACCGATTGAAATCCAGACATTGGCACCCTGTTCACGCTCAAGCGTTGCTTCGATGCTGCCGTAGAAAATGCCTTCGACGGCAATGCCGTTCTTCAACTCATCAAGCTGTGCCTGTGTGACCTTGCCGTGGGCGCGAACGCGATAGCGTCGCAGCCAGCCGGTGGAAGGCAATTCCAGAACGCGCGACAAACCACCATCATTTGTGAGCAGAAGCAGACCTTCGGTATTGATGTCGAGACGACCAACCGAAAGTACGCGCGGCATTTCCGCAGGCAGCGCTTCAAAAACAGTCGGACGCCCTTCCGGATCACGATTGGTCGTCACAAGACCTGCAGGCTTGTTATAGAGCCAAAGACGTGTGCGTTCCGCCTGCTTCAACTGCTTGCCATCAACCGTGATAACGTCGGTGCGCTTCACGTTCACCGCAGGGCTTTCAAGCACCTTGCCGTTAACCGAGATCCGGCCAGCCGCAATCATGGTCTCGGCTTCGCGACGCGATGCAATGCCTGCGCGTGCGAGACGCTTGGCAATGCGCTCGCTGGTATCTTCACCTTCATGGGTTTCGCGCGATCCAAACTTGCGCGGACCACCGCGATCATCGTCACGGCGAGGTCTGTCGTCGCGTGGACGATCATTACGTGAGCCAGCCTCACCTGGTCCTGAACCTCGCTCGCCGCGTTCACCGCGAGTGCTGCCGGGGCGATCGCCCCGACCTTCACCACGTCCATGCGGGGGGCGTCGACCGCCCTTGTTATCGTCTTCAGTGCTCATCTGGTGTTGGCCTTTCAGCAGCGCCGCCGTGTCGTCTTTCGCACCTTGGGGGTTGGCAAAGAACCGTCCGGTCAAGAACGCTGTATAAATCCGTTTACAAATCGGTTTTGATTTCGTGACTTATGCAGTAACAAATCGCTCAATGGCTTGCGAGCGAAATTTCCCTGTCCAGCGCACGAAATGAGGTTGGATTGAAAAAGGTTGCAGACATTTCGGCACCAAAAGTGGCAACACCGATGGAGATTGCGCTTGAAGAGGCGAAATCTGCAGCCCTCCGCGGTGAGGTGCCCATTGGTGCGGTCATCGTGCATGAAGGCAAGATTATTGCCCGGGCAGGCAACCGTACGCGCGAATTGAACGACGTCACGGCGCATGCGGAAGTACTTGTAATTCGTCAGGCAGGAGAAGCACTTAAGTCCGAACGCTTGCTCGACTGCGATCTCTATGTGACGCTTGAACCCTGTGCAATGTGTGCAGCCGCTATCTCTTTTGCTCGCATCCGACGTCTTTATTATGGCGCTGCTGATCCCAAGGGGGGTGGTGTGGAATATGGGCCACGCTTCTACACACAACCCACATGCCATCACGTTCCAGAAATTTATGCGGGTTTCTCCGAAGAAAAATCCCAGAAAATTCTCCGGGATTTTTTTCGCGATAAGCGATAGATCATGGCTTAATGAATTACCCTATGCCTCGTCATGTGGCGCAAAGTGTTATCACGCAGTGCAAAATGATGGATCAGCGCCATCAGCACATGTCCGACGATAGCGGCCAGCAACACCCAGCCAAGAAGGCCGTGAAGCGCGTTGCCGGGCGCTGTTAGCGCCGCATTCTGCACGCCTGTCTGTTCGAATAGCTGGATACCGAAGACGGAAAAGCCACGGCCGTTGCCATAGCTCCGAAGCAACGCAAGCGCAGGCACTGCAAACATAAGCGCATAGATTACCAGGTGACCGAAGCCTGCGAGCTTCCCCATCACACCGGGCTTATGCGGTCGGCTGGAAAGGTTTAGCAGTCCCCAAATGCCGCGCAGCAGAACGAGTACCAACAGAGAGAAGCCAATTGTGAAGTGCGCTGACCAAAAGAAATTATAAAGCGGCGTCTCTTTGATGAAAATGCGCAGGATAGCAGAGATGAACTGCCACAGAAAAAGCGCGGCCATCAACCAATGGAGCATACGACTGATGACGCCGTAGCCATCGGGGCCATCCCAAAATGAGTTTGTTTTGTGCATTATTATACCTTACATCCCGAAAAGCTGCAGGATACGCTCTGCCAGAATACTTTCGTTGATTGAAATCAAATATTGTTCAGAATAGCCAACATTAAAAATATTTAATATTAGAGATTGATTCATGCAAAATGGCATCTTTTTTATGATGAAGAAATCATACTGATATAAAGAAAAAGCCGGAAGATTTTTTCTTCCGGCTTCCATAATTCTTAAAATCTATACTATAAAGGCTAGTTCCAAGGCAGCAGATCGCGCCAGCTTTTGCCGCCGCCGCCAGCTGCTTTCTTGCGCTCGCGTTCTTTCTGCGCCTCATCCTGACCCATATCACCAACAGCTGCTGTTGATGCTGGCTGACGATAACCAAGTGGCGGTTCGCTCAGATAGCGGCGATTGGTCGATGTGCCTTGTGTCTGCTCTGCACGCTGCTTTTTCAACTCAGCAACCTTGGCTGGATCAAAGGTTGGCGTGCGCGATTCATAATCTTCGCGACGGCTGGCACCGCTTGGCAATGAAGCCCTAACGTTGCTTGCAACAGGCACATCCTGCTCAACAGGCGAAACGAAGTTTGGATTGTCGCGGTTTGCGGTAATTTCATCGCGCAAACGCTTGCGGCGCTGTTCCGGTGATTCTGGCCATGATGGATCGCCAGCACTTGCAAGGCTTTCCTGTGGAGCAGGCAACGCGCCCTTGTCGCCCTGTCCAGGACGCACAAGATCAGGACGCGGCTTGTAATCAATACGGTCTTTTTTCTTGCCCTGACCAAAGCTTGCCATGTTCGACACGTCGTCGAGAAGCTGCGCACTCGCAGTTTTGTCGGTTCCGTAGGTCGGCGACGACACACAACCGGACAGCGCGAGGCCCGCGACTGCCGTCATCAATACCAGAACTCGTCCTTCAATCTTCATTAGCGCCACTTCTTTTACGCCTGTCGATTTTCTCTTCGTCAAAGGCTTCTTTTAAACCCTTGCCGCAAGAAACCGGCAACTCCAAGGCAGATTGCAAGTTTATCTCAAGGAGAGCCTTGTACATGAGAGCATCTCTACGGGCAATCGCGATATTAACCGCTATTTCACCATGTCCTCACTTTACAAGGCAAGCCCTGAAGCGAAAAGCCCGGATGCATGCCACAACCGGGCCTCTGATTTTATGCCGAAAGTCTGCCGAGAGCCTTCAATTCGTGAAGGGCTGCCGCATCGCGGGCCGAGACTTCCGGGAATTCCGGGTCAGAACCGACATCCGTGGTGTACCGCCACGAACGCGCGCACTTCTCGCCTTCCGCACGAACAGGAACAACTGCAACACCCTTCACGTCATCCAGCGTGAAGGCATCAGCAGGTGCCGCGGCATCAGTCACGTCAATACCACTGGTGATGCAGATTTCAGCGAAATCCAATCCTTCAAGCGAATCGACGAGGCTCTTGTCAGCGATATAGACAACTGGAGCCGCCTCCAGAGAAGAACCGATGCGCTTATCCGCGCGTTCCAGTTCCAAAGCCCCTGTAACAACACGACGAACATTGCGAACCTTGCGCCACTTTTCAGCCAGCACATCATCGCGCCATTCTGCAGGCGTCTTGCGAAACTGTTCCAGATGCACCGAAACAGATTGCGGATAGCGATCCAGCCAAGCTTCTTCCATGGTGAAAGGCAGCATCGGAGCGAGCCAAGTGGTTACGCGGTCAAAAATCTCGCGAACGGTCTGAAGAGCAGCCTTGCGGCGAACGCTGGATGGTGCATCGCAATAAAGCGCATCCTTGCGGATATCGAAATAGAAGGCCGAAAGTTCGACATTCATGAAATCGATCAGCGCACGTGCAATACGCTTGAAATCAAACGCGTCATAACCTGAACGCACGACTTCATCGAGCTCCGCCAGACGATGCAGCATCAGACGTTCGAGTTCCGGCAGCTCTGCGTGCGGAACATTCTCGCCTTCATCATGGGCGAGCGTGCCCAGCATCCAGCGAATGGTGTTACGCAGCTTGCGATACGCATCGATATTGGTCTGGATGATGCTCTTGCCGAGGCGCTGATCTTCCCAGTAATCGGTCGTCATCACCCAGAGGCGAAGAATATCCGCACCCGAATCCTTAATGACGTCCTGTGGCGTGACCGTATTGCCCAACGACTTCGACATCTTTTTGCCGTTCTCGTCCATGGTGAAACCATGGGTGACGACGGCATTGTAAGGCGCGCGACCACGCGTTCCGCAGCTTTCTAGCAGTGACGAGTGGAACCAGCCGCGATGCTGATCTGAGCCTTCGAGATAAACATCCGCCGGCCACTTCATGTCCGGGCGGTCTTCAAGCGTGAAGGTATGTGTCGAGCCAGAATCGAACCAGACGTCGAGAATGTCGCGAACCTGTGTCCAGTTTTCATTGGCACGGCTGCCGAGGAAACGCTCACGCGCACCTTCCGCAAACCATGCATCGGCACCTTCTGCCTCGAAAGCTTCAAGGATGCGCTTGTTTACGGCATCGTCCTGAAGGATATTGCCTTCCTCATCAGCGAAGACGCAGATTGGCACACCCCATGCGCGCTGACGAGAAAGAACCCAATCCGGGCGACCTTCGATCATGGCACGAAGACGATTCTGACCGGCAGCAGGCACGAAACGCGTATCTTCAATCGCTTTCAGCGAGCGCGAACGCAGAGTGGTGCCATCGCCGAGATTCTTGTCCATATAGACAAACCACTGCGGCGTGTTGCGGAAGATAACCGGCTTCTTCGAGCGCCATGAATGCGGATAAGAATGCTTCAGACGGCCACGTGCGAACAGCTTGTCAGTTGCAATGAGCTGCTTGATGACAGAGTCATTCGCATCGCCCTTCTTGCCGTTATCATCGATAACACGCGCAGGCCCACCTTCGCGATCCGGACCAAAGCCCGGCGCATCCTTGGTGTAATAGCCATCATCGCCAACCGGGAACGGAATGCTCGGATCAATGCCACGCGCTTCCAACTCACGCGCGCTGTCCATCCATGCTTCAAAGTCTTCTCGTCCGTGGCTTGGGGCGGTGTGCACGAAACCGGTACCAGCATCGTCGGTGACGTGGTCACCAGAAACCAATGGCACGACGAATTCGTATCCGCCGCCGAAACCCTTGAGCGGATGATTGAGCGTCAAAGGAAAAAGGTCATCAGCAGATACCTTACGCAACTGCTTGTAAGCTAGTTTTGCTTTTTTGAAGCAATCTTCAGCAAGATTTTCTGCAAGAATGAGCTTTTCGCCGGGTTGAGGGCCGAAATCGTTCTCGGCATCGGTTACTTCAAAAAGACCATATTCAACACGTGGGGAATAAGCCACGGCGCGATTGCCTGGGATAGTCCAAGGAGTCGTTGTCCAGATAACTACCGATGCACTCATCAAATCCGAAAGTGCTGTTTGGTCATCGCCGTGCCCCGATCTTACAGGGAACTTCACCCAGATCATATCCGACTCGATGTCGTGATATTCGACTTCGGCTTCTGCAAGGGCTGTGCGTTCAACCACCGACCACATGACAGGTTTTGAACCACGATAAAGCTGGCCAGTTGCAGCAAACTTCAGGAGTTCGCCAGCGATCCGCGCTTCCGCGTGGAAGTTCATTGTCGTGTATGGGTTTTCAAAATCGCCACAGATTGCGAGGCGCTTGAACTCTTCCGACTGAACCTTGATCCAGCCCGCAGCAAATTCACGGCATTCCTTGCGGAATTCGTTGATTGCAACTTCGTCCTTGTTTTTGCCCTGCGCGCGGTATTTTTCCTCGATCTTCCACTCGATCGGCAGGCCGTGGCAATCCCAGCCCGGCACATAATTCGAGTTGAAGCCGCGCATCTGGAATGAGCGCGTGATTACATCCTTGAGTATCTTGTTCAGTGCATGGCCGATATGGATATTGCCATTTGCATAAGGAGGGCCGTCATGCAGCACATAAAGCGGGCGATCCTTCGCGTCTTCGCGCAGCTTTTTATAGAGGTTCATTTCCTCCCAGCGCTGCACAAACACTGGCTCGCGCGCAGGCAGTCCCGCGCGCATTGGAAACTCGGTCTGTGGCAGGTTGAGAGTTTTGGAATAGTCGATCTTAGCAGTCGTCTCGGTCATTTTATTACTTGCCTGTCAATCCCGCACAGCAATATGGCGGGCGAAGATGCTGAAAGTTCAGGAGGCTGCAACATACAGCCGGAAAACTCAAAAGGCTGCGAGGCACAGCCGGTCGTTCCCGGACCTTCCTGCCATGCATTGCACTTTGCGCAATGCCATCAAGGCTTAGAGGAAGGCCGGGCCAATAATTCGTATGGCCGCGATGATATGCCGAAAATCCGTCATCATGGGCACGCTTTTAGCAATGACCTTCGCAGGAATAAAGAGGCAGGGCGCAATAAACTTGCAGCCCTGTCCTCGAAAAGCTTACAGATAGAGCATGTCTCCCAAAAGTGGGAACCGGTTTTGGGACAAAGACATGCGTAGAAACAAATGGATAGAGTACCTCCAACGATTTATCTTAAACTGGAAATACTCTGGGTTTGTTTTGATCAGTCGAGCGAGAAATCGAAGCGGTAAGTCGCAGCAATGCCGACCATAAACTGATCACGTGAGCCGTGCTGTTTCACAATGCTCGAGTCCTTTGCTGGGCCCTGAAGACGGCTATATTCACCAAACAGGCTGGTATCAATTTTGTCGGTTGCCTTCCAGGTAATAGCGCCACCAACACCAACCGATTCCCAACCACCGCCTGGATTATATTCCTTGACGCCAGATGCCACCGCTTCCTCAGCCGTTACACCATAATAGGTTTTGAAATAGTCTTTGGATGCGAAGGTTGCGCGTGGACCAGCCGAAACGCGGACCACCGGCGTCACATCATAGAACGCATCAGCTGCAACGTCCGCAACAACGCCCTTGTGGGCGCGAATACCCTGACGCACTTCACCGCGGAAACGCAGCCAGTCGGTTGGATAGACATCGACGAAGCCACCGGCTTCACCGCCGAACTTGGTTTCGTGAATTCCATCAATATCGGTATCGCGTTTGAACAGAAGCTTGCCTGTTGCACCCACACGGAAGCGATCCGTGTCGATTACCGCAAAGGATACGTTGTCATTACGCGAAGAAAAGCGCTCTGCTTCACCCTGACGGCCAAGCGACACCAAAGGCTGCGCTGAAAACTTATACTTGTTGGAACCTTCGAACTTCGGAGCAACAAGGCCAGCAGCGCCAACCTTGAGGTACCAGTCGCCCGACCAGAAGTATTTGCGGGCAGGCTTCACTTCCTCAGCCGCATAGACGTCCGTCTGCTGCATATCCGCAGCAACGACCGACAAAGGACCTACGAACAATGCAGCGCCTGTAACAAAGGCAAGGGGGACAATACGCGTCACGTGAAACTCCGATAAACAGTGGCCCGTAAACTTTGCGGGCATTTAACACTGTTTGAACGGAATATGTAAAATTAAACTTAAATCTAAGGTAGAAATTACTACAACTCTTTCTGGCGTCTTTTAGATCATGGTGATGATTTAGCTTTTGAGCGGCGCATGTCGGATTGTGCATCTGACGAGGAGACGTGACCGAAGTGGAGTATTGCTCCATCAGGGAACTTCGACAAAGTCGGAGGTGAAATCCGCTGCGTCCTGAAAGGATATGGTGAAAATCGCCCAGCTTGGCGCCGCAAAACCTCGATGGAGAACCACTCCACCTTCGGTTCTGCCCCTAGAGCTGAACGATTTCCCGCATACCGCTCCGTAAGTTAAATCATCACCACGACCTAAGGCTCAAGCAGGAAACGATAAGAGGCGATCAAGTTCGGAAAGTGGCTTCGCGCCTGCCAACAGAACGCGCGCTTCTTCTTCATCGCGCTTCATTTGCTCGATAAGTGGATCGAGTCCGTCAAACTTAACTTCGCCGCGCAGATAGCCAAAGAAGGATACTTCGGCAACTTCTCCATAGAGATCGCCGGAAAAATCAAAAACGAATGTCTCAAGCAGTGGTTTGCCATCGCTTGCGACAGTCGGGCGGCGACCGAAGCTCGCCACACCGTCATGCAAGATGCCGTCGGCCCTGCGGAAGCGGACGGCATAAATTCCGTGCTTCAAACTGACATGATCGTCGATGGTCATGTTTGCGGTCGGAAAACCCAGGGTGCGCCCAAGCTTCTTGCCATGGATGACTTCACCGCTGACCCGGTAGCGGTAGCCGAGCAGACCCGCCGCCTCCGCGACTTCGCCTTCGCACAAGAGCGCACGGACGCGCGTCGAGGAAACGAGATTTCCACCTTCATCACCGAAAGCATCCACCAGAGACACACTGAACCCTGACGATTGACCGGCTTCCTCAAGGAACAGAGGCGTGCCCCGACGCCCCTTTCCGAAATGGAAATCATAGCCCGTGACGACACGATTGGCATGCAACCGCTCTACAAGGATATTGCGCACGAAATCTTCCGCCGACTGCGCTGAGAAATCCGCAGTAAACGGCTGTTCAACAACCGCATCAAATCCCATGAGTCGCAGAATCTCGGCTTTCTCAACCGCATCAGTAAGGCGTTCAATGGGCTCGTTCGGCTTAAAGAAACTGCGCGGATGCGGTTCGAAAGTCAGCACGACTGCAGGCAAACTGTCCCTGTGTGCGAGTTCCAGCGCACGCTCCAGTACAGCCTGATGGCCGCGATGGACACCATCAAAATTGCCGATCGCCACCACGCAGTCACGCAGCGTAAGCGGCAATGCATCGGTTCCTGAAAGACGCTGGAAAACAGGTTTTGTCATGGTCGAAGCAGTTTCTCGAAAATATCAGACGAGTGCGTAAAGCGAAGCAATTGGAGAATGGCCGTGCTTTTGTAGAAAAGCATTCATTTTATCAAAATCAACATTCCCGTCAGCGGCATAATCAGCAGCATGGACCCCGCCCGAAATATAGAGCACATCCAAACCATAATCCGCCGCGCCCTTCACATCGGTCAATACACCGTCACCGATGCCGAGAATGCGTTTTCTGTCGACGGCATGTCCACGGACTTCCTCGACTGCTTTTGATGCGGCCTCATAGATTGGGCGATGCGGCTTGCCTGCGATCAGTGTGCGGCCGCCAAGCTGGCCAAAATCACGCGCAAGTGCACCTGCACACCAGATCAGACGCGGGCCACGTTCGACCATGATATCCGGGTTGGCACAGATGAATGGCAGATTGCGCGACCGCAGACGCTGCAACAGCTCAGTATAATTTTCCGGTGTTTCCGTTTCATCGTCATAAAGACCTGTACAGACAACGCCTGAAGCCTCAAACTCCTCGACCAGTTCCACATCAAGCCCATCATAAATGACGGTCTCACGTTCACTGCCGATATGGAAAATCTTGCGCGGCCCCTCGATGATGAGGTCACGCGTTACATCACCCGATGTGACGACACGATCATAAGCATCTTCGGGTACACCAAGCAGTGTCATTTGCGCGATCACACTCGGATATGGGCGCGGCGCATTGGTCACGAGGACAACCGTCAATCCCTTGGCACGTGCTCGCTTCAAAGCGGCGACGGCTGGAGCAAACGCAACCTCGCCATTGTGCAGAACACCCCAGACATCACAGAAGATCGCATCATATCCATCCGTCAGATCATCCAGGCGTTCAGGCAGCTTCATGGTTTTCCTCAGTATGCTTGTCCGGTCCAAGGACCGGAGAAATCGGGAGCCCGTATCATGCAACATCAGCGCAAATGACAGGCTTTAACGAGCGAGTGTCTGACACGCCCTGCGGTTTCCTCTACAAGAAGCAGCCCGATCTGTCACCCGGCTTGAGCCCCTCTGCGTCCAAATGAACGCATTGTGTCCGTCAGAAATCAACGGATCTTTCAGTCAGGCACCGTTAACCAAACAAGCCATTTCCTGAACATAACCCATCAAGGGCAGTTATTTTCCTGTTCGCCTTGTGGCTCAGCTGTATAGTCCCCACATCTCAGGAGCAGGTGCGCTCCGCCGTGCACGTGCCTATAAGCGGAATTTATCTTCCCAACTGTCAAAAAACGGCAACGATCCTTGACAAAGAATGGCCCCGCTTCTATCTCAGAGGCACGTTAGCACTCGGACATCTAGAGTGCTAACAGCGCGAACCGGTCGGTTCGCTTCATCAGGGTTCAACGTCTATAACACCAAGGGTTATACCATGGCTGATATTAAGTTCCGTCCGCTTCACGACCGCGTAGTCGTTCGTCGCGTAGAATCGGAAGCAAAGACTGCTGGCGGCATCATCATCCCTGAAACCGCCAAGGAAAAGCCTCAGGAAGGCGAAATCGTCGCTGTTGGCACAGGCGCCCGCGACGAAGCTGGTAAGCTGATCGCTCTGGAAGTTAAGGCTGGCGACAAGGTTCTGTTCGGCAAGTGGTCGGGCACCGAAGTCAAGATCGGCGGCGAAGACCTGCTGATCATGAAGGAATCCGACATTTTGGGTATCGTCGGCTAATACCTTCGTTTAACCGGCGGACTAGCCGGTAAATAATTCATTCATCACCATAATCTGACCGGGATATTCCCAGGAGAGTAAAATGGCTGCTAAAGAAGTAAAATTCGGTCGCAATGCGCGCGAAAAGATGCTGCGCGGCGTCGATATCCTCGCTGACGCTGTAAAGGTAACGCTCGGCCCTAAGGGTCGTAACGTTGTTATCGACAAGTCCTTCGGCGCTCCACGCATCACCAAAGATGGTGTATCGGTTGCCAAGGAAATCGAACTGGAAGACAAGTTCGAAAACATGGGCGCACAGATGCTACGCGAAGTGGCTTCGAAGACCAACGACACTGCCGGTGACGGCACGACAACCGCGACCGTTCTTGGTCAGGCCATCGTTCAGGAAGGTGCCAAGGCTGTTGCTGCTGGCATGAATCCGATGGATCTGAAGCGTGGTATCGACCTCGCAGTTACTGAAGTTGTTGGCGAATTGCTCAAGAAGGCAAAGAAGATCAACACTTCGGAAGAAGTTGCTCAGGTTGGCACGATCTCCGCTAACGGCGAAGCCGAAATCGGCAAGATGATTGCTGAAGCGATGCAGAAAGTCGGCAACGAAGGCGTCATCACGGTTGAAGAAGCCAAGACCGCTGAAACCGAACTCGAAGTCGTTGAAGGCATGCAGTTCGACCGCGGCTACCTGTCGCCATACTTCGTCACCAACCCTGACAAGATGGTTGCTGATCTCGAAGACGCATACATCCTTCTGCACGAAAAGAAGCTCTCGAACCTGCAGGCTCTTCTGCCAGTTCTCGAAGCTGTCGTTCAGACTTCCAAGCCACTCATCATCGTTGCTGAAGACGTCGAAGGCGAAGCTCTTGCTACCCTCGTTGTCAACAAGCTGCGTGGCGGCCTGAAGATTGCTGCTGTTAAGGCTCCTGGCTTCGGTGATCGCCGCAAGGCAATGCTCGAAGACATCGCGATCCTCACCGGCGGTCAGGTCATCTCCGAAGACCTCGGCATCAAGCTCGAAAGCGTTACGCTCGACATGCTCGGCCGCGCCAAGAAGGTTTCGATCAACAAGGAAACCACTACCATCGTTGATGGCGCTGGCAAGAAGGCTGAGATCGACGCACGCGTTGGCCAGATCAAGCAGCAGATCGAAGAAACCTCTTCCGACTACGACCGCGAAAAGCTGCAGGAACGTCTTGCTAAGCTTGCTGGCGGCGTTGCAGTTATCCGCGTTGGCGGTGCAACGGAAATCGAAGTTAAGGAAAAGAAGGATCGCGTTGACGATGCTCTGAACGCAACCCGCGCTGCGGTTGAAGAAGGCATTGTTGCAGGCGGCGGTACCGCTTTGCTCCGCGCTTCGGTCAAGATCACCGTCAAGGGCATCAATTCCGACCAGGAAGCTGGCATCAACATCGTTCGTCGCGCTCTGCAGGCTCCGGCTCGTCAGATCACGACCAATGCTGGTGAAGAAGCTTCGGTTATCGTAGGCAAGATCCTCGAAAACTCCTCGGAAACCTTCGGCTACAACACTGCAAACGGTGAATATGGCGATCTGATCGCACTCGGCATCGTTGACCCAGTTAAGGTTGTCCGTACCGCTCTGCAGAATGCAGCTTCAATTGCTGGCCTGCTGATCACCACGGAAGCCATGATTGCTGAACTTCCTAAGAAGGATTCGGCTCCAGCTGGCATGCCTGGCGGCATGGGCGGCATGGGCGGCATGGATTTCTAAGAAATCCATAAAGCGCGCCCATGGTACAAAGCCTGCGCCGCAGAGCGGTGCGGGTTGCGGCATGGACTTCTAAGAAGTCTAAAAGCCAAAACTATCTAGAAAAGGCGGCCTCTGTCCGCCTTTTTTACGTCGTGTAACTCTTTGTGATTTATGGAAAATTTACCTATCGCAAGCTTTATTATGTTGCCCGCATGTATTTTAGCATTTTCTGATTTACTTTCGGCGACTTTCATGGTCAATCGCTAACGATACGAGATGGACTTCCTGTTTGCCCCCGCACTTTGGAAGTCCTGTCTCAGGCAACAGGAAGGGCAGGCGCAAGCCTGCCTTTCCACTTTTTAGCGACCAATCTTTTATTCCGCTGCATCCGCGTGCGCAACGTCGCTGCCAGACAGGCGTGCATCGTAGCGCGCACGCGCCATCATGACCTGTGCCTCATTGGCAATTGCCCATTCTCCCAAACCACGAACCGGCTTGAGCAGATCGCGGCCCAACTCCGTCAGTTCATATTCCACCTTCGGCGGGATGGTTGGAAACACCGTCCGCGATACAAATCCATCGCGCTCTAGATTACGTAACGTGGTGGTCAGCATTTTCTGTGAAATACCATCGACTGTGCGGCGAATTTCATTAAACCGCATCGGACGATTGCCGAGATAGCTGACGATCAGAACTGACCATTTATCGCCGACACGGGACAGAATATCCGTCACTGCTTTGCAAGCGCTGGTTTCCTTGAAGTCACCGGGTTTCATAAAAGT
This sequence comes from Brucella sp. HL-2, assembly GCF_025846885.2. Classification (NCBI taxonomy): domain Bacteria; kingdom Pseudomonadati; phylum Pseudomonadota; class Alphaproteobacteria; order Hyphomicrobiales; family Brucellaceae; genus Brucella; species Brucella sp. HL-2. The sequence goes on from NZ_JAOYTK010000014.1 coordinate 44,488, forward strand.
GCCTCCTTGCGCGATATTGATAGTCACTTGTATAGCGTTAGTCTCTATTGGTTACCACTCAAAAAGGAAATATCCATGAGTAAGCTAAAAGTGGCCGTGATCGTCGGCAGCACCCGCGAACAGCGTTTCTCGCCAGTATCAGCGGAATGGATCGCAAAGGTTGCGGCAGAACGCCCGGAGTTTGACGTCGAAATACTGGACCTTGCTGATTACCCGATGGGTTTTTATGGCGACACGACCACCACAACCGCACAGGCTGAGACCGCCGACAAGTGGAAAACCAAGCTTCGCGAGTTCGACGCTTACATCCTCACCGCCGCTGAATACAACCACGCTCCCACGGCCGTTTTAAAGAACGCGATCGACTACGGTGACTGGATCCAGAAGCCGATGGGTTTTGTAGGCCACGGCGGCGTCGGCGGTGCGCGTGCTGTCGAACAGTTGCGTATGATCGCCGTTGAAATGTCATCCATGTCGGTTAAAACCGGCGTACATATCCTGTTCCCGGATTACCTGGCAGTCGTCAAAAAAGAAAACACGCTGGATGATTTCCCCCACCTCGCAGAAGCTGCAAAAAACATGCTGGATCAGCTTGCATGGTGGGGCCACGCCCTGAAGGCAGCTCGCGCAGGCTGATTAACCCCATGAAAAGCCGGGTAATGGCTCTATGAGTTGCATAACCCGGCCATAACCCAGCTTGCCGCAAAGCTTTTTCGCACTATGATTATCAGAACCACAATTGGGATGGATAATCATATGCGTAAGGAATTACCGATAGCGACCGCTCCAAAAGACGGACGGAAAGTCACTGTGGTCTGGATCGATGATGACGATCAACGCAATGAATCGGTTGGCCAGTATCGTTCGCTCGATAAGCTTCAGGCTGGCGGCGGCGACTGGGATGAAACAGACACTGGCTGGTGGATTTTCACCGACAGCAAAACCCAGCAAAAGGTCGAGCCGACCGCGTGGATTTCCGAAACCGATGACGGCGATGACGACAACGAGGATAACTGAGCACCAGTGCCTCAAGACGATCAATAAAATTTGACTTTTATAGTCATATTTTATCAAATGCTTGAGACTAAAGCTGTGCCATGCAAGCATTCCCGTGGCCAATAATCCACCAATGCTGTTATTCTCGATTCTACAGGCGGGCATTTCACCCGCCTGAAACAAGCCGGAGACTGAAAATGACCGCCACGCGTACCGAAACAGATACTTTCGGACCGATTGATGTTGCCGCCGACCGTTATTGGGGTGCGCAGACGCAGCGCTCGCTGCATAATTTCAAGATCGGGGGCGAGCGCATGCCTCTGCCGCTCGTACATGCATTGGGCGTGGTCAAGCGCGCAGCCGCTGAAACCAATATCGCGTTGGGCAAGCTCGATCCGGTTCTCGGTCAGGTGATTGCTGTTGCGGCATCCGAAGTCATCGAAGGCAAACTGGACGATCATTTTCCGCTTGTCGTCTGGCAGACGGGTTCCGGCACGCAGTCGAACATGAATGCCAATGAAGTCATTTCGAACCGCGCTATCGAGCTTCTTGGCGGTGAACTCGGCTCCAAAAAGCCGGTCCATCCGAATGACCACGTCAATATGAGCCAGTCGTCAAACGACAGCTTCCCAACCGCAATTCACATTGCGACCGCCGTTGAAGCGGTAAATCGTCTTTATCCGGCACTGACACATCTCACCAAAGCGCTCAAAGCCAAGGAGGAAGCGTTCAAGGACATCATCAAGATCGGCCGCACGCATACGCAGGATGCGACACCGGTTACGCTCGGTCAGGAGTTTTCCGGCTATCGCGCAGCACTCGAATATGCCCGCCACCGCATCGAACAGTCACTCGCAGACGTGTTCCTGCTGGCGCAGGGGGGGACGGCTGTCGGCACTGGGCTTAATGCACCTAAGGGCTTTGACACGGGCTTTGCCGATGCAGTGAGCGAAATCACAGGTCTTAGCTTCAAGACAGCACCAAACAAGTTTGAAGCCCTGGCCAGCCACGGCGCCCTTACAAACTTCCACGGCAGCCTCAATGCGCTCGCTGCTGATCTGTTCAAGATTGCCAACGATATCCGCTTCCTGGGTTCGGGTCCTCGCTCCGGTCTTGGTGAACTATCGTTGCCGGAAAATGAGCCCGGCTCATCAATCATGCCCGGCAAGGTCAACCCGACACAGGCCGAAGCTTTGACGATGGTCGCAACGCAAGTTTTTGGCAACCAGACGACAGTTACAGTTGCGGCAAGTCAGGGCCACTTCGAGCTCAATGTTTTCAAGCCGGTCATCGCTTATAATGTGCTGCAGTCGATCCGTATCCTGAGCGATGCCATGGTTTCATTTGCCGACCATTGCGTTGAAGGCATTGAAGCGAATGAAGATCGTATCAAGGATCTTCTCGAACGCTCGCTGATGCTCGTAACAGCGCTGGCTCCAGCTATCGGCTATGACAATGCGGCGAAGATCGCCAAGACCGCACACAAGAACGGGACAACTTTGCGGGAAGAAGCGTTGAAGAGCGGTCACGTCTCCGAAGAAGACTACGACCGCTTGGTACGCGCGGAAAAAATGATCGCACCGGAGTGATTGTGCATATGCGGTGAACAAACTGTCGAGGAATATCTATCTTTCCTTGACAGTGTGGAGTAGGTATTTGATTGCTCAGTTTAATTGGAGATACCCCTGATGCCCTCTATCACTCCTCAGAGCAACGGCCTGGCCACGCTCGTCGCACGCGTCTTTCTTTCGATCCTGTTCATTCTCGCTGGGTTCAGCAAGCTGACTGCAATTTCCGGTACAGCTGGCTACTTCGCCGGTCTCGGCCTGCCGGTCCCAACTGTGACTGCCGTTCTGGTTGGTCTGGTTGAGTTTGTTGGTGGCCTCGCCATTCTGGTTGGTTTCCAGACCCGTATTGCTGCCGCAATCGTGGCTCTCTTCACCATCGGTGCAACCCTTGTTGCCCACATGAACTTCGCTGAAGGCATGAACGCGATGATGGCACAGAAAAACCTCGCCATTGCCGGCGGTCTGATCCTTCTGGCGCTTCAGGGTGCGGGTTCGATTTCGATCGATGCAAAGCGCGGCTGATCGAGCTTCGATATACATTTTGAAAAAGCCGCGCCTCAACAGCGCGGCTTTTTAGTATTCGCTTTATTAATACACAGAACTGTTACTTTGAACGCGCAATGATTGCATCCTTCGATCTTGTAAGATAATGCAGCCGCCTATTTTCATTTTGGAAAGACATATCGTCCTCCCAGACGTGTCTCATAACTTAGCTTGTAGAGAAAAAATGGCCGTTTCACCCGCAACGAATAGTCAGCTTCGTGCTGATGCCCATTCGGGCAAAAATTACAATTTTGCGCTCGCCAGCCTCACCATGCTCTTCTTCATGTGGGGCTTCATCACCTGTCTCAACGACATTCTGATCCCGCATCTCAAGGGCGTCTTTCAGCTCAACTATTTCCAGTCGATGCTGATCCAGTTCTGCTTCTTCGGCGCTTATTTCATCGTCTCGCTGCCAGCCGGTGCGCTTGTAAAGCGGATTTCCTATAAGTGGGGCATTGTAACCGGTCTGGTCGTAGCTGCTATCGGCTGCGCATTGTTCATTCCAGCTGCATCTTATCGCGTCTACGCGCTCTTTCTCGGGGCGCTTTTCGTTCTGGCTTCGGGCGTCACAATCCTTCAGGTCGCAGCAAATCCATACGTCACGGTTTTGGGCACTTCGGAAACCGCAGCGAGCCGTTTGACACTTACTCAGGCTTTCAACTCGCTTGGAACAACAGTTGCACCACTCTTTGGCGCATTCCTCATTCTTTCTGCTGCCACAACCGACGCTGCAAATTCCGCTGAAGCAGATGCGGTTCAGTTCCCTTACCTACTGCTGGCACTGGCTTTCGCCGTTCTCGCAGTGGTGTTCGCGATCCTGAAATTGCCAGATGTTCAGGAAGAAGAAACTGCCGTATCGAGCAAAGAAGAAGGCTCCGCCTGGCAATATCGCCATCTGGTGCTCGGCGCGGTCGGCCTGTTCGTCTATGTGGGCGCGGAAGTCAGCATCGGCAGCTTCCTCGTCAACTTCCTGAGCGATCCTTCAATCGCAGGACTGACTGAAGCCGATGCCGCACATCACGTTACCTATTTCTGGGGCGGCGCAATGGTCGGACGGTTCATCGGCTCCGTTGCAATGCGCTATATTGATGACGGCAAGGCGCTTGCCTTCAATGCAGCAATCGCAATTGTTCTGCTGCTCATCACGGTCGCTACCACAGGCCATGTTGCCATGTGGTCGGTACTTGCTATCGGCCTGTTCAACTCGATCATGTTCCCAACGATCTTCAGCCTCGCGCTGCATGGTCTTGGCAAACACACCAGCCAGGGCTCCGGCATTCTGTGTCTGGCCATTGTTGGCGGCGCGATTATCCCGCTCATTCAGGGCGCATTGGCCGATACTGTTGGCATTCATCTGGCATTCCTGATGCCAATCGTCTGCTACATTTATATCGCCTACTACGGTCTGATTGGCAGCAAGCCAAAGATCTAAACAAAGAAATCCGGTCTGAATTTCAGACCGGATTTTTTAATTCAATTCAGTATTTATCAGCCGGCAAGCCCCTTGCGAATACGCGCAACGACTTCCGCAACCCGTGTATTTGTCACACTGCCACGGGCAGATACAAGACAGGCCTGCGAGCGCAGGATGATACCGTCTTCGAGAACCTTCAGATGATTAGCCGTCAACGTCGAACCGGTTGAAGTAATGTCGACGATCATATCAGCAGAACCTGCTGCTGGCGCACCTTCAGTTGCTCCAAGGCTTTCGACAATGCGATAAACCTGAATACCGTGCTTTTGCGAAAAGAACTGCTGCGTCAGGCGCCAGTATTTGGTTGCAATACGCAAACGGCGTCCATGACGCTGACGGAAATCGGCAGCCACGTCATCAAGATCCGCCATAGTCGTCACATCGCGCCAGACTGCCGGCACTGCAACCACAACATCGGCATGACCAAAGCCAAGCTCCGCTTCAATCGCGACGCGCTCATCAGCATGAGCCAGCGTCTCACGAACAAGGTCTTCACCCGTTACGCCAAGATCGACGCTGCCATAACCCAGTTCACGCGCAATTTCTGATGCCGACAGGAACAGAATGTCGATGTCATTCTCGCCTTCAACGCGCGCGCGATAATTGCGCGAATCGTCTGGCAGAACGACCTTGTATCCCGCCTTTTCCAGAACTGCGAGCGTCTGCTCCTTCAACCGTCCCTTGGAAGGAAGTGCCAATGTCACAGTCATGATTGTTCTCCACTCAGCGCCTGAAGCCGGTCGAGCCAGATGGAAAAGCCAACCCCGGGGATATTTTCGGATGCGCCAAGCATCGTCAGCAGACGGTCGTAACGACCGCCACCCGCCAGAACCATATCCTTGTCGCTGCCCGCCTGACGGATTTCGTAGACAAGGCCGGTGTAATAATCGAGCGGACGACCAAAAGACGCGTCATAAACGATGTCTTCCGCCGAAATACCGGCTGCAATAATTGCGTCGGTACGGGCTTCAAATTTTTGCAGAACGGCATTCAAATCAAGCGCATTATCGGCAGCGAAAGCCCGCAACGTGATGCTAGCAGCTTCCAGCGAAACACGCGTTGCGAGGAACCGCTTCAACACTTCAAGGGCCGAGGATGGAAACCGCGTTGCAGCCAGATCTTCTTTCTCGATCAGGCGGCGCGCAATTTCGGCAGGCGTGCGGCCTGCTCCCGGTGAAACGCCAGCTTCCAGCATTTCGGCTTCCAGCATGCGCGCAAGCCCTGCCTCATCACCTTCGGCGACAAGGCCCGCGAGCTGTTCAGGCAGCGGATCATTGCGCTGTTCGCCGGTCAGTTCGGCAAAAGCTGCTTCCATGGTATGTTCGTCGCCAAAAGCACGCAGCAATTTCTTGCGCCATCCCTGTGGCAAACCAAGCGCTTTGAGCATGCCTGCAAAAACGGCTTGATCACCCAGAACGATTTCAAGCTTCACGTCCACGGCAGTAGACTTCACACATGCAAGCGCATCGCCAATCGAACGTGCATCCGATGCAGCCTCATCGGCAGCACCGAGATCTTCAATGCCTGCCTGTAGAAATTCAGCAGCGCCATCACGACGCTGACGGAAAACCTCGCCGACATAGGCATAACGCTTAGGTGTTGCGGCATTGAGCGCGATGTGATTGCGGCAGACCGGAATGGTGAATTCCGGGCGCAGGCAAAGGCTATCGCCATTCTCGTTTTCGGTTAGGAAGATACGGCGGCGCAAATCCTCGCCCGCCATATCCAGAAACGGATCGGCTAGCTGGATCAGCGGAATATCAACAAGCTCCGCTTCGCTGGCATCAAGTTGACCACGAAGCGTGGCGAAGATCGGTGATGTGCGTGATCCAGTCATCGTCCCGTCACTTTGTCTGCTGTGCGCGATCGCGAGCCTGCGCTGCAAGGATTTCGCGAACTGCTTCAACGATACTGTCTTCCTTGACCGTGACCTGCGCGGGGCGGCTCTCGCGCCAAGTCGCGTTGTCCTCGATTTCAGCAGAGATACGCTTGCCTTCAATCAGATCCTTGATCTGAACTTCGCCTGCTTCACGCTCCTGCGAGCCCTGAATGATCACGCATGGCGCATCGCGACGATCCGCATATTTCATCTGCGCTTTCATGCCGGAACCACCGACATACATTTCAGCGCGAATGCCAGACTGACGCAAATCGGAAACCATCTTCTGATAGCGGCCGAGGCTTGCGGCGTCCTTGTCCATGACCAGCACGACGACCGGGCCAACCACGTCAGAAACATCAAGTTTGCCGAGGTTCTTCAACGCAGTCATCAGGCGCGAAACGCCAATCGAGAAGCCGGTTGCCGGAACAGGTTCGCCACGGAAACGCGACACCAGACCATCATAACGACCGCCACCGCCAACTGAACCGAACACAACCTTCTGGCCGTCTTCGTTGGTCACATCAAACAGAAGTTCGGCTTCAAAGACAGGACCGGTATAATATTCAAGACCGCGAACCACGGATGGATCGACCTTCACGCGGCCTTCATAACCGCCAGCGTCGAACAGTGCTTCCATATCGGCAAGCTCCTGAACACCTTCTTCGCCCTTGGCGTTACCTGCAACAACTGCCCGCAAATTGGCAATAGTTTCGGCACCACTTGCACCACCCGCAGCGGTGAAGGCCAGAACCTTTTCCACGGCTGCATCGTCGAGCAACGCGCCCTTGGTGAAATCGCCGCTCTCATCGAGACGGCCCTTACCGAGCAAAAGGCGCACGCCTTCCGCACCAAACTTGTCCAGCTTGTCGATGGCGCGCAGAACATTGAGACGCTTGCCTGCATTCTCATCGCCTGCAAGGCCAATCGCTTCGAGAACACCGTCAAGAACCTTACGGTTGTTGACGCGGATCACGTAATCGCCGCGCTGAATGCCAAGGCGTTCAACCGTATCAGCCATCATCATGCACATTTCGGCATCAGCCGAGACATTCGGGGCACCGACGGTGTCGGCATCGAACTGCATGAACTGGCGGAAACGACCCGGACCCGGCTTTTCATTGCGGAAAACCCAGCCATTGCGATAGCTGCGATAAGGCTTGGGCAGGCTTTCATAATTCTCAGCCACAAAGCGCGCAAGCGGTGCGGTCAGATCATAGCGCAGCGACAACCACTGCTCATCATCGTCCTGAAACGAGAACACGCCTTCATTCGGACGATCCTGATCCGGCAGGAACTTTCCAAGCGCGTCGGTATATTCAACGAGCGGCGTTTCGACCGGCTCAAACCCATAAAGGTCGTAGACCTCACGGATGGTTGCCGTCATCTTTTCGGTGGCGCGCAGATCATCTGGCACCCGATCGACAAACCCGCGCGGCAACCGCGCCTTCATCTTGTCCGCTTTATCGGCCATTTTTCCTGCCTGATCGCTGATTTTGTTCATGTTACGCCAGTAAGAACCGGCAAATCTGTTGCCGGTTTCCTAACGCATCAAACAGGGTGCGGCAAGTGCAGGAAGAGCTTTAAAAACCGATCCTCAGCGCGCGGCAATGGCAACAGCCACGCCAGCCATCATTCCAGCGCATGTGCGATTGGCAATCTTTACCAAGCGTGGTGTACGCAAAAAGCGGCGCGCCTGCACCGCGAGCAGCACCCAAGCGTAATAAACAACAGCAAGAACCATGAACATGACCAGCAGCAATTCGCCCCAACCAAGGATCGAAACACCTGTGAGATCAATCACAGTCGGCAGGATGGCGACATAGAAAACCATGATCTTTGGATTGCCAAGCGTGATTGCCAGTGCGCTCAGAAAAAGCCCGCCAGCCTCATTGCGACGCGGGATGATCGCTTCATTGGTAAGATCACCAACCGGCGCAAACCACATTCTCCATGCCAGATATACCAGATAAACAAGGCCACCATATTTGAGCACGAGGAAGACAGTGTGAAAATGCTGCGCCAGTGTAGAAAGTCCCCAAACAGCCAGAGACAGCCAGACGGCATCACCGATCCAGAGACCAAACATGAATGGAAAAACGCCTTTATGGCCACGGCTGATGACACGAGCGACCAACGCGCCAATATTCGGACCCGGCGTACCAGCTGCAACCATCAGAATTCCGGCAAAGACTGCAAGCGACGTCAGATCCATTTTCGCACTCCCAGAACGAACTTTGCGGTTGTGCCAGAAAACGGAAACCGGCGCAATCAGCACCCTCTCGTTAGTTGGGTCGCTTCAAAGCCTGTCGGAGTTTTTCAATATTCGAGCGGCAATGGCAGCCCTCAATGTGATCATTGACCAGCCCCATGGCCTGCATAAATGCGTAAACGGTGGTTGGTCCCACGAAAGACCAGCCACGCTTTTTGAGATCTTTTGAAATCCGGGTCGATGTGGCGGTGGTGGGATTGGCAGACAAGGTCGGATAATCCACCACTTCCGGACGATCTTCCGCACCCGGCTCAAACGACCAGAAATAGGCAGCGAGCGATCCTTTTTCTTTGACCAGCTCTATGGCGCGTTTGGCATTGTTGATTGTGGACACGATCTTTCCGCGATGGCGCACGATCCCCTTGTCAGCCAGTAGCCGCTCGATATCCGCATCGTTATAAAGGGCTACACGGTGGAAATCGAACCCGTCAAAGGCCGCACGAAAATTCTCACGCTTGCGCAGGATCGTCAGCCACGACAAGCCGGACTGGAAACCTTCAAGGCAGATTTTCTCGAACAGACGCTGGTCACTCGTTACAGGAACGCCCCACTCATTATCGTGATAGGCGATGTAATCAGGCAACTCACCGGGCCAGAAACAGCGCATCTTGCCATCAGCACTGACGATCAAGCCGGTCTTTTCCTGCACCGTGTCGCTCATTTCTGCCCTCCAAAGTTTCATTCATTTTTAATCATGTCGCGCAACTTGCCGCTAACCACAACTTTAATTTGAAGCAAGTCAAAGCCCGACACGCGGCAAAATTTACCTTTATGATTCCATTCCCCGGCACAATGGGCCCATGAATTTCGGGGCCGTTCTCCTGACAGGAGATGTCAGGAGTGCGACGGGCAACCGCGTTATTGCAGATGCTGGGCAGATGCAGAACGCAAAACAGTCGGATTTGGCTTATGAAACCACGTCATCTGCTTTTGATAGGATCACTCGCGGCAATCGCAGTCTCCATTGTGACCACCAGCATGGCTTTTGCCAATGATCGTTACGCAACCCAACCACCGGTTCGGGTTGACAATGAAACATCGCAGCGCTGGATCGCGCAGCTCAATGGACCGGCGGTTCGTATCCTGCCGCAACTCGATGCCACAGAGTCGCAGAAGCGCGCGATTGTTCGCCAGAAGCAGCCGCAAAAGCCGCGCTATCAGAATGTAAGTCAGCAGCGCCCTGCCGCCAATCCGGCAAAGGTTGTGCGCAAGAAGCAGCAACTTGATCCCGCATTCCTGCCACAGACAGTTTCTTATTCGGGTGGCGAAAAGCCCGGCACCCTCGTGATCGACACCGGCAAGCGCTTTCTCTATCTCGTTGAGGGCAATGGACAGGCCCGCCGTTATGGCATCGGCGTTGGCAAGCAGGGCTTTGGCTGGAAAGGCACGCAGCGCGTGAGCCGCAAAGCCGAATGGCCGACTTGGACACCACCAAAGGAAATGATCGCCCGCGAGCGCAAGAAGGGACGTATTCTGCCTGCTCAGATGAAGGGCGGGATCAACAATCCTCTTGGCGCACGCGCACTTTATCTCGGTTCCACCCTTTATCGTATCCACGGTACAAATCAGCCATGGACGATTGGGAAAGCCATGTCTTCAGGCTGCTTCCGTATGCGTAACGAAGATGTGACCGATCTCTATGGCCGCGTTCCCGTGGGCACTCGCGTGGTGGTGCGCTGACCCTGTCCTTTCAAACAAAGCTATCGAGCCGCTGTTATCGCCGTAACAGCGGCTTTTTTTGTCATCAAATTGAAACCTTTGGCTTTTTCTTGAAGAAAGCGCTGCGATCACCGACAAACATGTCGGAAATGACTTTCACTTTTCGTGCGAACACCCATATGCTGGAGAAGATACATCAAACAGTATGCACGTAAGAGGGAAGGACAGATCATGACCGTACCGGCGGTAAAACTGAACGACGGCAATCACATTCCACAGCTCGGTTACGGTGTCTGGCAAGTTGGCAACGATGAAGCCGTTGCGGCGGTCAGTGAAGCGTTGAAAGTCGGCTATCGCCACATCGACACCGCAGCCATTTATGGCAACGAAGAAGGCACCGGCAAAGCAATCACCGATTCAGGCATTGCCCGCAACGATATTTACCTGACGACCAAACTCTGGAACAACGATCAAGGCTATGAATCGACCCTCAAGGCGTTCGACACAAGCCTGAAGAAGCTTGGCACCGATTATGTGGATCTTTATCTGATCCATTGGCCGATCCCTTCCAAGGACCTGTTCATGGAAACATGGCGTGCTTTCATCAAGCTGAAAGAAGAAGGTCGCGCGAAATCCATCGGCGTGTCGAATTTCCGCACCGCCGATCTTGAGCGTATTCTAAAGGAAAGCGACGTTACTCCGGTTCTGAACCAGATTGAGCTGCATCCGCAGTTCCAGCAGGACGAGTTGCGTCTGTTCCACAGCAAGCACGACATCGCGACAGAAGCCTGGAGCCCGCTCGGACAAGGCACAATTCTGGAAAATCCAACGCTGAAAACAATCGCTGATAAGCTCGGAAAATCAGTAGCTCAGGTAATCCTGCGCTGGCATATCGAGACCGGCAATATTGTCATCCCGAAGTCGGTTACGCCTGCTCGCATCAAGGAAAATTTCGATATTTTCGATTTCCGTCTCAATGGCACCGATCACGATGCGATCACCAAACTCGACAAGGCTGATGGCCGTATCGGACCAAATCCGAACACGTTTTCGCTGGGTTGATTGAAACGAGAAGCTCGGCTCTGCCGGGCTTCTTTTTTATCGCAGAAGCTTTAAGCTTCCGGTCAGTGAACGCACCCACTTGGCCGGGCCAGCAATGCCTACCCCATCGATCGTTTCCGATGAAAGCTCCCTATCTGGGAATGTCTTTTCATATTCTGCATAGACATGCAGTGCGCGGGCAAACGCCGGGAATGCCACAACAGCCTGTCGTTCTTCAAAGCTTGCCGCCTTCAAAAAAATAGACCGAATAGTCTCCGCATCTGCCTGCAGAACCGGCACCGGGCGATCAGAACTGATATCGATTGCAGTGCCTGATTTATCGGTCAGTTGTCGCGCTGCGATGAATGGCAGCTTCGCACCCAGACCTATGGAAATGGCCCCAACCGTATTGGCAAGCAATCCCAAGGACAGCTCTGGATTAACGATGATAGCGAGGCGTAAATCTTTTTGCATGATGGCTCCGACGGAACTGATATTTCAGCCAGAATTACACCGGGCAAGAAGGTATTTCTTATCTTTATTCCCTGTTTTAATTTAAAATTTGGTAGTATCTACCTGCATTAAATGCGTTCCAGGTAGATTCCAATGACCCCACTAGAACCATCCGACATCAAGATTCTCAACGCATTGCAGGAGGACGGACGCCTGACCAATCAGGCGCTCGCCGAAAAGGTCAACATGTCGACATCGCCAAGCTGGCGTAAAATGCGCAAGCTGGAAGAAGATGGCGTCATACAAGGGTACCGCGCCACACTGGACCGGAAAGCCATTGGACTCGGCGTCATGGCTTTTGTGCGGATCAAGATCGACAGCCACAGTGAAGCCGAAGCTGAGCAATTTGCTGCCGAACTGATGGGCCTTGATGAAGTCATCACCTGTTACAGCATTGCGGGCGACGCAGATTTTCTGCTGCAAGTCGTATCGCATGACCTCGATACCTATGCGGATTTCGCCATGTCGACCTTACGTCGCCTTCCCCGCATCAAAGAGATGCAAACCACCTTCGTTCTGAAAGAAACGAAAGGGTTCAAAGGTTTCCCTTTGCATTACGCGCGATCAGTGAAGACTGGCGCCTGAAAGAGCAGCAGGTTTTGGTCCGCCATATGCCCAATCGAGCAATTCGATTGTATGCACGATCGGTAACTGGCTGCCGGTTGCGATTTGCGTCATACAGCCAATATTGCCGGTTGCGATCAAATCTGCCCCTGTGGCCTCAATGTTCTTGACCTTACGGTCACGAAGCTTGGTGGCTATTTCAGGCTGCATGATATTGTAGGTGCCAGCCGAGCCACAGCAAAGATGCCCCTCCAGAGGCTCCCGCACCGTGAAGCCTGCCTTAGCGAGCAAATCCTTCGGCTGACGCACCACCTTCTGACCATGCTGCATGGAGCACGCCGAGTGATAAGCAACAGTCAGGCCTGCCGGCTGTAGAGGCTCGGGCAGCTCGATTGAGGTCAGATACTCGGTCACGTCCTTAGCCAGCGCGGAAACCTTTGCTGCCTTGTCCTTATATGCCGGGTCCAACCGCAGCATATAGCCGTAATCCTTTATCGTCGTACCGCAACCAGACGTCGTTACGATAATGGCGTCCAAGCCACCTGCTTCGATTTCGCGGGTCCACACATCAACGTTGTGCCGTGCTTGCTCGAGCGCTTGCTCCTCGCGGCCCATATGGTGCACCAGGGAGCCACAACACCCCTCGCCCTTTGGCGTTATCACCTCGACACCGATCCGGTTAAGCAAGCGCAGCGTGGCAGCGTTGATGCCGGGATTGAGCACCGGTTGCGCGCAGCCATTGAGGATTGCAACCCGTCCGCGCTTTTCGCCCTTCGCGGGACTGATAGCGTCGATCTGCTGTCGAGCGGGTAAATATTGCGGTGCAAGATCGAGCATGGCAGCCACGGGCCTTAATGTGTCGCTCTTACGAAACAGAGAAGCGAATGGGCGTCCGAGTTTTGCCAGTTGCAGCGCCAGCCGGAACCGACCCGGATATGGCAGAACCTGTGCCAAAACCCCGCGCAGAAAGCGGTTCATAAATGGGCGTTTATAGGTCTTCTCGATATGCGACCGCGCATGATCGATCAGGTGCATATAATTGACACCAGACGGACAGGTCGTCATGCATGACAGGCACGACAGGCAACGATCAACATGCCGCACAACCTCCTCGTCAGCCGGACGATTATTCTCCAGCATATCCTTGATAAGATAGATGCGTCCACGTGGACTATCCAACTCATTGCCAAGTGTTACGTAAGTCGGACATGTCGCCGTGCAGAAGCCGCAATGCACGCATTTGCGAAGGATTTTTTCGGCCTCATTGACGCCGGGATCGAGAAGTTGTTCAGGACTGAATTGAGTTTGCATGGGGTCACACTCCTGCTTGCTCAGGATAGATACGGCCCGGATTGAGAATATTCTCCGGATCAAATTGCAACTTCAGACGTCGCGACAAAGCGGCAAGTGCAGCCGATTGCGGCTCAAACACATCCGTGTTTGCCCGCACATGCTCCGGTGCCCGCACCAGCGTGGCATGTCCGCCGCCATATTTTGCAATAAGGGCGCGCAGCACATGAGCTTCTGGCTCGGCCTCCATGCGCAGCCAGATCAAACCGCCCTGCCAGTCATAATAAGCGTCGGCGCCAGCGTGGCGTCGCAGTTCATCCACCATTCTCCAGCCCTGCATAGGTGCCATGGAAACACGCCACACTGCGCGCTGATCACCCTTTTTCACAAACGGCAGCACATCGCGCACCTCGCGCCAGAGCTGACGCGACTGTGTCTCATCGAGAAGATCAATCACTCCAACAGAACCCAATAACGCCCCCAATTGCGCGCTGCGATGGCGCACGGAAGGCGCAAAACCCTCGATCCGCAGAATGGTCGCGGCCTCACCACCGAGATTGCCGTCCAGAAAGCGCCATGCCACGCTTGGCGGCAGATGCGCGCTTGAAGCTACTTCTTCTCGTGACCCCATAGCCATGGCCATGATCCGGCTTGCAGCCTCATCATCAAGCCCGCGCACGGCAAGCGTTGCAACTGTTTCAGGCGCAGGCAAAACCTTGAAAGTCACTTCAGTGGCGACGCCCAGCGTCCCCCAAGAATTGGCCATGCCCTTTGAAAGATCGTAGCCGGTCACGTTTTTGACCACGCGTCCGCCGGATTTGAACAACTCCCCACGCCCCGAAACCACACGCACGCCCAATATATGGTCGCGTGCGGCACCGGCTTTGAGGCGGCGCGGCCCTGACAGATTGGCCGCAAGCGCACCCGCAATCGTGCCGCTTCCCGACTCGCCAGAAAGAAGTGGGCCGTAATCCATCGGCTCAAAATGAAAACACTGCTTGTTATCGGCCAGCAGTTTCTCGATTTCGGCAAGCGGCGTTCCAGCCTTTGCAGAAAGCACCAGTTCATCAGGCTCATAAAGTGTCACACCGGACAGGTTCGACACATCAAGCACAGCACCTGTTGCCATCGGACAGCCAATACCGCGCTTGCTGCCCCGACCAATGATTTCCAGCGGCGTTGAATTGGCCAAGGCCCATTGCACCGCCTCCAGAACACCCGCCTCATCCTGCGGCTTTATTATGTTTGTGTCAGTCATCATCAAAACGCGCCCTAAAATCGGGGAATGTCCGGAAAAGCCAATTCGCCACGATGCACATGCATGCGGCCAAGCTCGGCGCAGCGACGCAATTGTGGGAAGACCTTGCCGGGATTGAGCAGATGCTTGGCATCAAAAGCACATTTGACGCGCATCTGTTGATCAAGATCGATCTCGTTGAACATGACCGGCATCAGATCACGCTTCTCGATGCCAACGCCGTGCTCGCCGGTCAACACACCGCCAACCTTGACGCAAAGCCGCAAAATGTCGGCACCGAAATCTTCGGCCGCCTCCAGTTCACCCGGAATATTCGCATCATAAAGGATGAGAGGATGGAGATTGCCATCGCCTGCGTGAAAGACATTGGCGACACGTAGCCCGTATTTTTCGGAAAGATCGCGCATACCTGAAAGCACACGGGGCAATTCCTTGCGCGGTATCGTGCCATCCATGCAAAGATAGTCAGGTGAGATACGGCCTACAGCCGGAAACGCAGCTTTTCTCCCAGCCCAGAAAGCCAGTCGCTGCTCTTCCGATTGCGAAAGTGTGCAGGTGGTCGATCCATTTTTCAGTGCGATTGCTTCCACCTGACCAATCAGATGATCGACCTCTACCGGAGGACCGTCGAGTTCGACAATCAGCAACGCTTCAACATCCAGCGGATAACCCACACGGACAAAATCTTCCGCTGCCTGAATGGCCGGTCGATCCATCATTTCCATGCCGCCGGGAATAATTCCACAGCCGATAATATCAGCCACACACTGGCCTGCCTGCTCGCTTGAAGGGAACCCGACCATCACCGCACGCGCTGTTTCCGGCTTCTGCAAAATACGCACGGTGATTTCCGTAACCACCCCCAAAAGGCCTTCAGATCCTGTCATGAGACCCAACAGGTCATAGCCTTCGCTATCGAGATGCTTGCCACCAAGCCGCAACACTTCGCCCGTAATCAACACCATTTCGATGCCAAGCACATTGTTGGCCGTGAGGCCATATTTCAGGCAATGTACGCCGCCCGCATTTTCTGCAACATTGCCGCCAATGGAGCATGCAATTTGCGAAGACGGATCAGGTGCATAATAGAAGCCTTCGTGTTCCACGGCCTTTGTGATGCCAAGATTGGTCACACCCGGCTGCACGACAGCGACGCGGTTGGGATAATCGATTTCAAGAATGCGATTGAAGCGCGACATGCCCAACAACACGGCATCAACCAGAGGCATGGAACCACCGGAAAGCGACGTCCCTGCACCGCGTGGCACAACGCGAATTTCATTCTCATGGCAATAGCGCAGTATTTTGGAAACTTGCTCGACAGTCTCCGGCAGCACCACAACAAGTGGCAATGCGCGATGCGCGGTCAGCCCGTCTGTTTCGAACACCCGCATGGTATTGGTCGCATCGACAACGCCCTCCCCCGGTACTATTGCCCTAAGGTCAGCAACGATTGTATCGCGCCGTTCAAGAACCGAAGCATTTGGCTCCGGCATAATCAGTCCGCTCATGTGTTCCTCCGCCTCCCCAGAGTGCATTCAGCGTCGCTTGGGTCAAGTGGTAATATTATTTTACCAATTGGCCTATAGCGAAACAGTTGTGACGCTGCGGCATAATCGCCTTGCGGTCCTTTGCCCGCCTCGGCTAGATGAGCCAGTGCATATATCTGCCAGGGAGGATTTGAAACTATCATGATGAGCAGTCTGGCCGATATGGAGATTTTCGCACGTGTTGTCACAACAGGCAGCATGTCAGCCGCCGCGCGTGATCTTGGATTGTCCCCGGCAGTCGTTTCCAAAAGACTGGGAAGACTAGAAGAACGTCTCGGCACGCGTCTTTTGCAGCGAACCACACGTCAGATTGCTTTGACCGAAGCCGGTCAAGGTTATCATGAGCGCGTTCTGGCAATTCTGAGCAATATCGAAGAGGCAGAAGCCTTCGTTGCCCGCAGATCAGCAAACGCGCGCGGGACACTGAAAATATCAGCCCCGACGACCTTCGGGCGCATGCATATCGCGCCCTATCTTGTGCCTTTCATGCGGACCAATTCAGACCTCACTGTCAATATGCAGCTATCAGACGAAATGGTGGATATTGTCGGCGATGGCTATGATCTTGCTATCCGCATTGGCGAATTGTCGGATTCGACACTCGTCGCGCGACGTCTGGCACCAGTGCGCCGTGTTCTGGTTGCCTCACCGCATTATATCGCGGAGCGGGGCACGCCGGAAACCATCGAGGATCTGCAAGCGCATATTTGTCTTGCTCCGCACAATAATGACCCGTGGCGGCTGGAAGGACCAAAAGGACCGATCACCATTCGCCCGCAAGGACCATTGCAGACCAATTCAAGCGAAATGGTTCGCGAAGCAGTGCTTGCGGGGCTTGGCATTGCGCAGCGCTCGACTTGGGATGTCGGTCCGGAACTAGCCGCAGGCAAGCTCGTACAGGTGCTGCCTGATTATTCCGCTTCCCGCAATGTCGCGATCCACGCCGTCTATCCCTCAAAACAATTCCTACCAGCAAAAGTACGATTGTTCATAGATTATCTGGCTGATCTTTACGGGCCCGTTCCTTATTGGGAGAGCGGTAGTTCTCCACAAGACATGCCCACAAAATAGACGAAGCCAATGTGATTGCGTATGACAGCGTGGCGCTTTTGTTAAAAGCGCGCAATGCAGTCGGCTAAGCAATTGATCAGCAATAGCCTTATAGCCCCATAATTCAGCGAATCGGATGGACCGCCTCCCACATCAGTCCGATTTTTGAGGAATGAAGATGAACACACCTACCCGCCTTATTCTCGCAATCGTCGTTGCCGTCATCGTCGGTTTCGGCTTCATGTTCTACGACAAATCGCGCGGCGCAGAATGGGTCGTTTCCCCGCAACAGATCGAACAGGCGAAAGCCGAAGGAAAGGCTGGCTTCGAAAGCCGCCCGGGCACAGTTACCGTGCTTCCTATCCGTAGTGAAACCGCCGATGCCCTTCCCATCAAATGGGCAATGTATGGTCTTGTTGCAGGGCTCGTTGCTTTCTTTTCAGGCCGAAAGCGTAAGAAGGCCTGAAGCAGAGCTGCAATCTTCTCAAACCCCGGAAGCATGCCTTCCGGGGTTTTTGTTTAACCTGTAAACTCCCCGTTGCTCGGCTGACGCCTTAAGGCTAACTTGCCGCCGATATGGAGAGGGCTTCGAACGGCATGGCCGAGACAATTTTTTCACGCATTCAAGCGAGCCGTACAGCGGATGATGTCGTCCACCAGATCGAGAGCCTGATTCTCGAAGGCGTCTTGCGCGGTGGCGACCGGCTTCCGGGTGAACGGGAACTTGCACGCCAGTTCGATATTTCCCGTCCTATTCTGCGTGATGCACTGAAGCGGCTTGAAAATGCCGGTCTTCTCACATCGCGTCACGGTGGTGGTACATTCGTTGCTGATGTCATCGGACAGGTTTTCAGTGCACCAGTGGTGAAGCTTTTTGCCGATCATCGCAAAGCAAAGGGTGATTATCTGGAGTACCGCCGCGAGATAGAGGGCATTGCCGCTGAATTTGCAGCACTGCGCGCGACGCCTGCTGACAAGGCGCTCTTGAAGGAAATCATCGTCGCAATGGAAACGGCGCACGGTGCCGGTGATTTTGATACGGAAGCGCGGCTTGATGTCGATTTTCACAATGCGATCGGTGAAGCCGCACATAATATCGTGCTGCTGCATACATTGCGCTCTTGCTATCAACTGCTCAAAGACGGGGTCTTTTACAACCGCAGTCTGATTTACAATTACCCCGGCGTCGCTGACATGTTCCTGTCACAGCACCGCGCCATTTACGATGCTGTCATTGCAGGCAACCCGCAAGCTGCCCGCGAGGCGGTTCAAAAGCACATCCGCTTTGTCGAACAGGCGACGAATGACAGAGAACTGAACGATGAACGTGAGCGCGTATCCCGCTTGCGCTATCGTCAGCGTGCTGGAAAAGACGCAAAGGAAAGCGACGACTTATGACTGGCGTGACGTTGAAGGACGCTAAAGGACCAGAAGGCGTACGGCTTTATGCTATCGGCGACATTCACGGACGTCTTGATCTTTTGCAGGATATGCATGGCCTTATCCGCGCCGATCTCGACCACAGTCCCGTGCATGACTGGCGGGTTATTCATCTTGGCGATTACATCGACCGCGGACCGGATTCTAAAGGTGTTCTTGATTTTCTGATGAATGCATCAGCACACGATCCACGCATTGTGTCTTTGATGGGAAACCATGACGATGGTTTTTTGCGCTATCTTGCTACTGGAGATACGAATGGGATTTTTGCCCATCATGGCGGCAGCGATACCGCACGTTCTTATGGGATTGAGGTGGATTTCAGCGATCCGGTTTCGGCAGTGTCGGGATATCGGCAACTCGTAAACGCGATACCGCCAGCGCATATCGATTATATCCGCTCTATGCCGCATACAGCGAGTTTCGGTGATTTCTTTTTCTGTCATGCGGGCGTTAACCCGGCAGTGCCGCTCGACGCTCAGGACCCCGACGAACTGATGTGGATCAGAACGCTGTTTCTGAAATGGACCGACCCCTTGGAAAAGGTCATTATCCACGGCCATACGCCGCAGAGTGCAATCGACATTCAACCCAATCGGGTTAATCTCGATACTTATGCCTGGAAGAGCGGAAAGCTGTCATCCATCGTGGTCGACGGTTCTGAAAAACGCTTTCTCGAAGCGATCGGCCCAGCCGCCAGTCCAAAAAATTAACGCGCGCTGGAAATGCCGTAACCGTCAGTCGAGGTCATGCTGTTACCTGCATCGACTGTAAAAATACCAACTGCCATAAACACGATCGCAGAAATCATCAGGACGGTGAGGAGCGCGGCATGCTTAGCGGTCATGATCGAAAACTCTTTAGAGGGTTACCGGGAGGATCGGGAAACCGAGCTTTCATAATGAGCAAGGCTTGCGCCCTGTCCGATCACTTGCCACCCGGAAGTTGGCCTCAGTTACACCTGAAAAAAGTTACCCGCAACTGAACACGGGGACTACAATTGTCGCTTTCCAAGGGAAAAACCCAAATGGTTCCCCCCTGTGGCAAAGTCGCAACGCCTTATCGGCTGGAGGTGTTGTTTGCAGGCAACTTTTTGGGCATCCGCGCTAGATTAGATTGGTCCATGCACGTGCGAGGGCAGCGCCGGCCTTGTCTGCAGCAGCCCCCGAACGTTGCAAATGTGCGGGAAATTCAGAGGGCCATTCAGGATCAAACTCAGCGATCATGTCGCTAAGTGTTTCATTCCAGTCGACAACAAGTTTTGTGTCCGCTTCAAAATGAAACTGGGTACCATAGATCGCCCGGCCAATCCGGTAGGCCTGATGGGCAGTCATATCGCTGACTGCCATGTGAATAGCCCCTTCTGGCAATGAAAACGTATCGCGGTGCCAATGGAAAATCGGAAACGCAGAACCTGCGGCACCAAGCATCGGATCGCTTTTCCCTTTCTCGGTCAGCCGCACTTCGTGCCAGCCAAACTCCATAGGCCGATCCAGAATATTCTCGGCTCCATATGCGCGCGCAACAAGCTGGCTACCGAGGCAAATGCCAAGTACCGCCTTGTCCTTATCGCCGAAAGCGCGAATGAGATTGAGGAGATCTGGGAAATATGGGAACTCGGCATCCGCAAGTGCATTCTGTTCGCCACCAAGCAGAATAAGCGCCTGATGATCACTGTCATCTTTTGGTAGAGCGTCGCCCTGATAGGCATGCCGCAGATCAATCGAATGACCCGCCTCAAGCAATATAGGCTCAATTTGTCCGAGGCCCGAATCTGAATAATTCTGGATGACCAATACGCTCATAGTCCAAGCCCCACAGCGACTTCTTTACGCAAATTTCCAGAGCGGTTTCAGTTAAGTTTAATCACTGGAACCGCTCTAACTATTTGTTCTCACGCATTATCCTACGCAAAACCGCTTCGCACCTTTGCTAGAAATGCTCTAGCATGAAAAAAGCCCGGACAATAGCCGGGCTTTGTTTCTCATCATGTGCAATTTCAGTTCACGACCGAAACGCTGACTGTGCGACCGGCCACCAGATGAACGCCTTGTGGCACTTCCTCCAGTTTCACTCTAACCGGCACGCGCTGTGCGAGGCGAACCCAGTTGAACGTTGGTGAAACATTAGCAAGCAGGCTTGTTGAATCCGTGCGCTCACGGTCTTCAATGCCGCCAGCAATGCCTTCGACCTTGCCTTTCATCTGCACCTTGCTGCCCATCACATCAACCAGAACCGCATCGCCGATCTGGATGCGCTCAAGCTTGTTTTCCTCGAAATAGCCGGAAACATAAAATGAATCTGTATCGACCAGCGCTGTGACAGCGGAACCCGTCGTCACATAATCACCTGGTTGAAGCGAAAAATTGGTGATCACACCATTCACGGGAGCCTTGACCGAAGACCGATCAAGATTAAGCGATGCCAGATCGCGATCGAGCTCTGCCTGACGATAGGTGGCTTCCGCTTGCTGGGTTGTCGTTTCGATCTGCTCCATTTTCTGTTGGGTCACAGTCGTATCATTGAGCTTGCGGTAGCGGATCTGATCGCGATTGGCCATATCCAGTGCAGCCTTGCTGCTGGCAAGCTTCGCATCGGCCAACTGGAGCGCAAGCTTGTAGCGGGCCTGATCAATGCGGAAAATCACCTCACCTTGCTGGACCGTCTGATTGTCATGAACAAGAACTTCGCTCACCAGACCAGAAACGTCCGGAGCGATGCGCACGACATCCGCACGTATCTTGCCGTCACGTGTCCATGGCGCGTTCATGTAATAGTCCCATAGATTCCAGCCAAGCAGCCCTGCCATTGTGACCATGACGAGGGTGAGGAAAACCCGGCCGGAATGTGCAAAGAGCTTTTTCATAGTGTTATTCCATTCAAGAGTACGGCGCTTACGCCGAGAATGCAGAAGTACATCGCGGCATCGAACAAAGGACGATGCCATACAAAACGATAGAAACGGGCGCGCGCCAGCAGACGCTGCAGCACGGAATTGGCGAAATAAGCGCCGAGCGCCAAAACCGCCAAAGTCGGAAGATAAATCCCATAGATGTCGAGCTCGGGTCTCATGATTATTCAAGTTCCATTCGTGCGAAATACGTGCCTTATGCGGCCTGCGGCAGCTCGAGTTGCGGCTGCGGTGGAAGCGCAAAGGGCAGCGCTTTCGGAAATAGGTTGAAGCGCAAGCCAATCAGGGCGATACGAGGCCTCTTCGCGATAGCCGGTGAACCATTTTCGATGATGACAGTGATCGCCTGATCTATAGCGGCCAATAGTCGGGCATCAATTTCTTCACGCGCTTCCGATCTGGCGTCACGTGACAGCGCCCGATAATGCGCACCAACGCCATCAAGCACCACGTCCACCGCCTCGCGACAGGAGGCAGGCAGTTTCGACCGATATTGCTGCAAATCAATCGTGTTCATGCCATTGCGCAAATCACGCAACAGATCGACCTTCGCAATATCGGCAGCTGGTATCAAAGCAAGGCGCGGCGTCATCATGCCGATGCGATCAATCATCTTGAGCAGCAAACGGTTCATACGCTGACGCCGATGGCGGCCCGGCTGACGTTCGGTTGCAAGCACAATATCATTCCAGCCGGCCCTGACGAGACGACGCACGCTCCATTCAGCACCGACCGACCGCACGATCGATGTCACCACAGCGGCAATAACGATGCCCAGAACCGTGGCGAGGTTGGCATTGGCGAAGCTCACAAAATCATGTGTCAGATGGCCCTGAAGCATCAGCATGTTCGGCAGGTTCACGCAAAGCACCATGCCGAGCAAAAACTGTGATGGAATGGCCAACAAAATACCGGCGGGGATCAGAAACAGGCCAAGCACGAGAACCAACGGGAAGAAACCATCCACCAGCGGCAACAGCGCAAATTCAAACACAAAGGCAGCAGCAATCACGATCAGCAGCAGCCAGTTAAACTTGCGCATCACCGGAACAGGATCGTCCATGCCGGCAAAAATGCAGCAAAAAATCCCGGCCATCATGGCAGCGGCACTCCCCTGCGCCCATCCGGTCGCAATCCAGAACGCTGTGGCAATACACGTCGCCAGAAAAGCCGAAAAACCTGAGAGGAAGGCCATGCCATAATCTCGGTGCTGCGGGCGCGCCTTCAGATGCGCGTCGTAGCGGCGCCAGCGCAGCGAATGACGCGAACCGGAAATGATGTCCTGACGTAGCGTGATACAGTCGCTCCAAATCTGAACAAGATCCCGCACACGCGCTGCCAGATTGAACGGCAGCAACTCAGCCCAGCTATCGGCATCCTTGCCATGCTTTTCGATTTCGTCGAGATAACCAAGAAGTATTGCGCGGCGCTGTTCTGTCAGGGCTTCACCACTCTCAAGCCAGTCACAGGCTTCATCCAGAAGTTTCTGCACCGCTGGATGCCAGGGCTTTTCACCCTCACCGGGCTTCAGTACCAACACATCATGCAGGCTGGAAACGATTGGTAGAACGGCAACCATGCGCTGCTGCAGTACGTGCAAAAGTGTCCCGACATTGCGGATAGAGGACGTATCATAGGCCACATGCGTCGTCAGATTGCGCAGTTCCAGGGCATCAGCAGCAAGCCGCTGGCGGTCGCGCCTAAATTCAGGGCTGTCACCGTCGCCGCGCAGCGTTGCAACAGCAAGTTTGGAGCCGTCACGCAGCCAGTTATCGATACGCGCAACCAGAACGGGGCCGCTATGGCGTGGAAATACCAGACGATTGACCACAGCCGCGCAAATGATACCGATAGCAATTTCTTCAACACGGCCCACGGCATAATCGAAAGTCGTGGCGGGAGCGGAGACAACCGCGAAACTTGCGATCGCTACGGTATAGCCGGCAAGCATGAAAAGGTAACTGCGTGGTGTGCCATCAAGCAGGCTGATAGCGAGACAAAGCCCCATCCACAGGCCGATTGCCAGCGTTAGAATTTCAGGCGAGTTGACCAGATGCGGCACGAAAAGAATCGTGACGGCACCGCCGATAATTGTACCGATCAGACGATAAAAGCCCTTGGATGTCGTCGCGCCTGAAAGCGGATGCGCAACGATGTAGACCGCCGCCACCGACCAATAAGGGTTGGGCAGATCAGCCATCAGGGCAATCCACAGCGCAAGCATGGCAGCCGCGAAGGTCTTCAGCGAGAAGACCACGTCCCAAAATCGCGGCATTGTTTCAGCGGGCTTAATCATCGGCTTTAAGAATTTTCATTACAATAAGTTGCCTGCCTTCAAGGGAAGGCCGGATGTTGCTTACCTCCCCGTCAGGAAGGCTGGTTCTGGAATTTCTCGTGAAGCTTGCGCAAGACATCCATCGCGACATCAACCGCATCGGGATCAAGGTCGCCCAGAAAAACCATGCGCAGGCGCGCCGCAGTCTTTTCCACTTTTGCCGCTAGGGCTCGACCGTCATCCGTCAGCTGAATGAGTTTAACCCGGCGATCAGTGTCGTCCGGGATGCGTCGGATCAGGTCTTCCTTTTCCAACTCATCCACAACGCGAACAATCGTTGCTCCTTCAATTCCGACTCTTTCGGCTAGCACGCCCTGAGGAATGCAATCGCCATGCCGTAAAAGCGTCATGAGCGGTATAGCTTTTGCATCCGATAGGCTGTGCTCGGCCATTGCTGCGTCGAAGGCTTTGCGCCATCCACGGGCATTGGCAGACAGCAGCGGTGCAAATTCAGCCCAAGCTTGGTTCATCACTTAAATTCCATTCAAATAGATAGCTTCATATCTATATGGATACAATCTAGTTCAAATCAACTACTTTATTAGTCCCATCAAATGTTTGTGTAGCCACCCATTCAATTTACCCCAAATGACCAAAAGGCTTGACCATGGGGCCAGCCCTCTGCCATCGATGCGACATGCGCGCGAATTATAAAATGCAGAGACTTTATATCGAGGCCGGCCCTGGCGATGGAAGACTGGGCGATGGCGTAACCGTGGGAGCGCCAACGCAGGCCGCTCATTATCTGACGCATGTGCTGCGATTGAAGGACGGCGATGAAATCCTCGCTTTCAACGGGCAGGATGGCGAATGGAAAATGCGATTGCGGCCTGAAGGCAAGAAACGACTGTTTCTTGAAGCCATTGAGCAAACACGGCCGCAGCCTGAGCCTTGTGATTTGATCTACTGCTTTGCCCCGCTGAAACAGGGACGGCTTGATTATATGGTGCAGAAGGCCGTGGAAATGGGTGCAGGCGTTTTGCAGCCGGTTGTCACGCAGCACACGCAGGTGCCAAAGCTTGGGACAGACCGCATTAAGGCCAATGCCATCGAGGCCGCCGAACAATGCGGTGTGCTTGCTATCCCCGAGTGCCGCGATGCAATCCGCTTTGATCGTTTTCTGGCGCAGTGGGACCAGTCGCGCCGCCTCATCTTCTGCGATGAAGGCCATGAAGAAAATGACCCGCTAACTATTCTGAGCAGTTTAGAGCTCGGCCCCTATGCGGTTCTTATCGGCCCTGAAGGCGGATTTTCAGAGACTGAGCGACAGCAATTGCACAGCCTCCCGTTTGTAACTGCCATTCCACTGGGGCCTCGCATTCTGCGTGCAGATACGGCAGCCGTTGCAGCACTTACGCTTGTCCAAGCGGTGTTAGGCGACTGGAAAGCGAACACATGAATATGAGAAAATCCAATCATCAATGAAATTGACTTGCGCGATTTGACAAATTTGTCCAATCACGCTGACAAATATAAATCCGACTAGGGACAATACGCATGGCGCGCGACACGACCGATGAAACAGCACTGACCGGTGTTGAAGAACTCGCAGCCTATCTTGCCGAAGGCAGCAAGCCGAAAGATGCGTGGCGCATCGGCACAGAGCACGAGAAATTTCCTTTCTACGTCGCTGACAACAGCCCTGTTCCTTATGAAGGCACGCGCGGCATCAAGGCCATTCTGGAGGGTATGAAGGCCAAGCTGGGCTGGGAACCAATCATGGATGAAGGCAATATCATCGGATTGGTAGAGCCAACGGGACAGGGCGCGATTTCGCTCGAACCTGGCGGCCAGTTTGAACTTTCCGGTGCGCCCCTTTCGACCATTCATCAGACCTGTCGTGAAGTGAACGCCCATCTTTCGCAAGTACGCGAGATTGCCGAGCCACTCGGCATTCGCTTCCTAGGCCTTGGTGGCAGTCCAAAATGGACGCTGGCTGAAACGCCGGTCATGCCGAAGTCGCGCTATAAAATCATGTGTAACTACATGCCGAAAGTCGGGCATGAAGGTCTCGACATGATGTACCGCACGTCGACCGTTCAGGTTAATCTCGATTTTGGTTCCGAAACCGACATGCGCCGCAAGATGCAGGTTTCGATGAAGCTGCAGTCGATTGCAACAGCGCTCTTTGCTAGTTCACCTTTCACCGAAGGCAAGCCGAACAATCTTCTGTCGTGGCGCTCCAATATCTGGCGCGACACCGACAACCAGCGCTCGGGCGTGTTGCCATTTGTCTTCTCGGAAAACTTCGGCTTCATCGACTATGTCGAATGGGCGCTCGATGTACCGATGTATTTTATCCTGCGTGATGGTCGTTATCATGACTGCACACATGTAACCTTCCGCCAGTTTATGAATGGTGCTTTGAAGGGCGAAGTCAGCGATCCTGTGCCGAACATGGGCGACTGGACCAACCATTTGTCGACGCTGTTCCCGGAAGTACGCCTCAAGCGCTTCCTCGAAATGCGCGGTGCTGATGGTGGCCCTTGGCGCCGTATCTGCGCCCTGCCCGCCTACTGGGTTGGGCTGCTCTATGATGATGAAGCGCTCGATGCCGCAGAAGATCTGACAAAAGACTGGACCTATGAAGAGGTGCTGGCGCTGCGCAATGACGTGCCAGCCAAGGCACTCAATGCTTCATTCCGTGGCAAGCCTGTTGCGCAGATCGCTCGCAAGACGCTCGAAATCTCGCGTCTTGGCCTCCTCAACCGCAACAAGCTGAATGCCGACGGATTTGACGAAACGCATTTCCTGGCACCGCTGGAAGAAATCGTCGCTGCAGGCATCACTGACGCCGAGCGCATGCTCAAGGCTTATAACAGCGTGTGGACTGGTTCAGTCGAACCAATCTTCCTAGAGTATGCGTATTAATCTTCTCATAAAACGGATGTTATCTTCGTCCGTAACCAGCGATGCGCCGGGTCACTTTCCCGGCGCTTATGCCATATCTGCACAAAGGGTATAGGCGGCAACGCAACAGGTACAGGCAGCAAGATAAGATTATTATCCGGCGGCAGATTTTTGAGCCCGCCACGCGCGATGGTCAAAATCAGGTCTGTGCCTGCGATTAGCTGTGGTGCAACACCCCAATGCGGAACAACCACGGCAATATGGCGCGTTCGTCCCGCAAGTTTCAAACTTTCTTCAATCTCAGTCGTCGCATCGCCACGCACTGCAACAAGTGCGTGTGGTCGTTCAAAATATGTCTCGGCATCGAATGGCCGCCCTTTAAGACTGCGGCGGTCCAACAAACACACATATTCGTCTCTCATCAGCACATCTGCCGCAATTTGGGTAGGCAAGTGCGGGAACACCCCAAAGCCCATATCAATCTCGCCATCCAGAACACGCGCGATCATGCCTTCGCGACTGAACTGGCTGATAGCAAGATCAATGCCCGGTGCATCCTTTCTTAATTCTCTGACCAATCCCGGTAAGACGATACCGCCACCATAGTCGGACATGGAAAGATGAAAGCGGTGCTGCGTGGTTGCAGGTTCGAAACCCAGCGGGCCAAGCACACTTCGAACGCCCGAGAGCACTTCCGTGAGCGGTTTTGTAATTTCCATTGCTTTTATTGTGAGAGATAGCCCTGCACCTTGCCGAATGAGAAGTTGGTCATCCAGCAACTCACGGAGACGCGCCAGCGCGTGACTGACTGCTGGCTGGCTCATATTGAGCCGCACGGCTGCACGCGACACATGACGCTCTGTCAGAAGCACGTCCAGAATCACCAACAGGTTGAGATCAACATTCCGCAGATTATTCGTCGGGTGCATGATTGCCTCGGATATCTGAATTTCAAATTCTCAATATCTATAGCTAGATCAGAGCCAAAGGAACATAGGAAAGGTTTTCCATGCAGGCTCAAGGATCACTTACATTTCTCTTCGCTGCCCTCATTGCGGGTGCGGTGGTGCCGTTTCAGGCTGGCGCGAATGCCGCTTTGGGGCGCACTCTCGGCCACCCACTCTGGGCAACGGTCGTGTCGTTGATCGTCAGCCTCATCTGTGTGCTTCCGGTCTTACTAGCAATGAAGGTTTCACTGCCCACATTCGCCGGACTTGCCGGACAGCCAAAATGGATATGGATCGGCGGTGTGGCCGGTGTGGTTTACATAACCGCTGCGATACTGTTCGCGCCAAAGCTCGGTGCAGCAAGTTTCATGACAGCAGTCATTGCCGGTCAGCTCATCGCGTCCGTGCTTATCGACCATTTCGGCATCGTGGGCTTTGCGAGCAAGGCAATCACCCCCTCCCGAATTGTTGGCGTTGCACTTGTCGTCATCGGCGTCATCGTCATGCAAGGCCCATCGCTCTGGCGAACTGCGCAAACCTTTACAGCCGCTTCCGGACAGAACTGAAGGAGATGACTATGAATACCCAATCGACCTCTCTCACGCTGGGCGAAGGCGCAATCCCGGTACAGATCCGCTTTGCACGGCCAACCGACAAATTCAGCGAAGTCGTTACCTTCTACCGGGATGGGCTTGGCCTGCCAGAGCTGGGGTCTTTTGCAGATCATGCTGGATATAATGGCATCATGCTCGGCCTACCCGGGAAAAGCGCGCATCTGGAATTCACCGAGCATCAGGCAGGTAGCCCTTGCCGGGCTCCGTCAGAAGACAATCTGCTTGTGATTTATATCATCGACGAAAACGCCTATGAACGGCTGAACTGCCGTATGCAGGAAAAAGGTTATGCTCCGGTTGAACCTGAGAATCCATACTGGATTGACCGCAGTTTTACCTATGAAGACCCCGACGGTTGGCGCGTTGTGATCTGTAACCAAACAGGTGTCTGATCGAAGCGTTACAGCGGCTCTAGTTAAGCTTAAGTTGCTGGGACGCTGCAACTATTTGTTTTTAAGCATTATCCACCGCAAACGAAAAAGGGCGCGATCATCGCGCCCTTGTTTACATTCAGCTCGTCACTTGCGTACCTTTTGTTGGATCAGGGATCACGACAATGGTGCTGCCATCACGCACATTGTTATAAAGGTCGATGACATCCTGATTGAGCAGGCGAATACAGCCAGATGATACTGCCTTGCCGATGCTCCATTCCTCAGTTGAACCATGAATACGATAAATCGTGTCACGTCCGTCCTTGTGAATGTAAAGTGCGCGCGCGCCTAGCGGATTTTTCAAGCCGGGAGGCATACCGCCATTGGCGATGCTGTAGGGTTCAAGCGCCGGTTGACGTGCCACCATTTCATCGGGCGGGGTCCAGCGCGGCCATTGGCGTTTATACGCGATAATCGCACGGCCAGCCCACGAAAAGCCATCACGCCCAACGCCAATACCATAGCGCATGGCGCGACCATTGCTGCGAACATGATAAAGATATTTATTCGGCGTATCGACAATAACCGTACCGACCTTCTCGTCGGTCGGATAGTCAACTTCCTGCCGCCAGAATTTCGGATCAACCTTGGCAACATTTACTGCCGGCAGAGGAAACTGCTCATAGGGCATCGCCTCATACATTGGCGGAACGGCGCGCACCGGGGCCGGTTCAGCGGCCACTTTTACAGGGCTCGCCTGTTGGGCGGTCGAAACGCAGCCGGAAAGTGCAATCGCACTGGCACCAATCAGGAACGCCCGGCGGCTTGTCACGCCGTTTGGCAAGAGCGGCCCACCACCGCTTTCAGAAAATTTACGCGACATTCAAAAACTCTTTCATCTGCACAACTTGAAACCACATGCCTTCCAAACTGGAATACACGCCGGCGAATGTGTGCCGAGAAAGAAGAGGCCAAACTTAAGTCAGCCTTAAGAAAACAACATAATCTGCAACTTACATACAATCTGCGGGCAATCACACGGACGACTGTTGCTAAAATAACGATCCCTGCCCGCCGGGACGCGAGGAGGATGGTTTGCGTGTTGTACCTTTGGACGAAGGTGCTCCGGGAGTTTCGCCCGCGGTCGCCGCAACATCGCCATCTCTGAAGCGAATCGACAGGGCGTCACCTTCAGCAACGCTGGTCGCCTGTTTGACCGGATTGCCTTCCGCATCGAAAACAATCGCGTAGCCACGCTCCAATACGCTTTCATACGACAGTGTACGCATGAGACGTTCCAGCTCCTGCCCGCGACGTCTGGTACGTTCGAGCAGCAAGCTGATCGCCTGATCACGGCGGCGATCTAGCTGCTCAATTGCATTCTTTGCAAGTGTGGTGCGCCGCAACAAAGGTTCCGGCGTCAACCGGTCGGCACGTCTTGCAAACGCGGTTCGGCGCTCACGCAAGAAGGCCTCAAGTGCGCGCGGCAGCCGCTGACCAAGCAGCTTCATATTGCGTTTTTGCTCGTCGAAACCGCGTTGCAGTAAGCGCGGCGACAATTGACGCGCGCGGCCCTCAAAATGAACGCGCTTCTTTTGCGTGTTCACAAAAAGCGCCCGTGTTAACCGCGAAGCAGCTTCATCGAAACGACGACGCGGTAAAGCCAGCAACTGATCAGCCGAAGGCAATGCCCGGCTTGCCGCGCGATGCGCCTGACGTTTCAAGTCGATAAACCGCGACATGGCCGAAGCCAGTCGCGCGGATTGCGTTGCAACCGTTGCGACCAGATCGGCTTTAACAGGAACCGCCATTTCAGCAGCACCTGTCGGCGTTGGTGCGCGCACGTCGGCAGCCAGATCAATCAATGTCCAGTCCGTCTCATGGCCAACAGCTGAAATCACCGGAATATGCGATGCCGCTACTGCCCGCACGACGATTTCATCGTTAAAGCCCCAGAGGTCTTCAAGGCTGCCGCCACCACGTGCCACAATCAGCACATCAGGACGCGCTATCGCGCCGTCTTCGGCCAATGCATTGAAACCGTCAACCGCTGCGGCCACTTCCGCACCGCTGGTATCACCCTGTACGCGCACTGGCCAAACGATCACATGCAGCGGGTATCGATCCGAAATGCGATGAATAATATCGCGAATGACCGCACCAGTGGGCGATGTGACAACGCCAATCACGCGCGGCATGAAAGGCAAAAGCTGCTTTGCCGCAGGATCAAACAGACCTTCGGCAGCAAGCCGTCGCTTACGCTCTTCGAGAAGCGCCATCAAAGCGCCTGCGCCTGCGGGCTCCATCTGCTCAATGACGATCTGATATTTGGAAGAGCCCGGATAGGTCGTCAGTTTGCCAGTGGCAATGACTTCCATCCCCTCTTCTGGGCGAAAGCGCAAACGCCCCATGGACCCGCGCCAGATCACCGCCTCTAGCCGGGCACGGTCGTCCTTCAATGCGAAATAGGCATGACCCGACGAATGTGGACCACGATAACCAGAAATCTCGCCGCGCACGCGCACATGCGAAAATGTATCCTCGACCGTCCGCTTCAAAGCGCCGGAAATCTCGGAAACACTATACTCCGCTACATTCGAAGCGGTGCCGCTTGGTATAGAATCGGAACCCATGCTCATCCCATCATAGGCAACCAGCCCCCCCCTCCGGTCAACTGGTCAAGACGCCGTCTTTTGTGATTATGCACGGTCACCAGCCTGGCAGCAACTCGTTGCTGCGCACGCGACGAGTGCGGACGGATGGAAACGATGCGATTTCAGCGGAAACCATAGATGCTGGTGCCGGCGAGGAAATATTATCAAGACTTTCAATAATATGCTGTGCCAAAGCGTCAACTATCGCATTCTGCTTGGTGTGCCCACGCATGATGCCGATGCCAAATTCTGGCAAAGTACCAAATCCATCCGCTTCGCTCAAAACACGCATTCCAGGCCGCAGCGCACATTCCGGCAAAACCGATACGGCAAGCCCTGAAAGCACGGCCGCAGCAAGTACCGTCGCTGACCAGCTGGTAATGATAATGCGATAATCGCGCTCGACCTGTTCCAGAACATCAATGGCCGCATGACGCCAGATACAGGTCGGCCGCCCTACTGCAAGCGGAAGCATTGCTTCCTCGTGCACCGCATGATTGGCCGACGTCACCCATAACAGCGGCTCAGTACGCACCACTTCGGAGCGCCGCTTGTCATCACATTGCGTCACAAGGGCAATATCAAGCGTTCCGCGACGGATCATTTCATCCAGATTGACTGTCGGCTCGCAAACCACCGACAGTTCGACACGTGGATTGGAACGCGCAAACCGCGCCATGATTTCTGGCAAAAACCGATCAGCATAATCATCCGGCGTACCGATACGCACATGGCCTTCGAGTTGCGTGTCGTCAAAAGCCGCGACGGTTTCGCCGTTCAACAGAAGCATACGACGTGCATAAAGAAGCAATCTCTCGCCATCTTCGGTCAGGCGGTTCATGCGACCATCACGTTCAAACAGCGCTTTGCCGATCCGTTCCTCAAGCCGACGCATCTGCATGGATACTGCCGACTGGGTCTTGAAAACAGCATCCGCCGCCTTGGTAAAACTGCCCGTATCCGCAATGGCAATGAAGGTCTGCAACTGGTCAAGATCCAAGGGCGCGCTCATCAGAACCATCCATCATAATTATTGAACTATCACATTAAAAACATTCGTTAGAACAATCAATTCAATTATTGGATAAAGGCGACATCGCAGAGAATGGAGACGCGAAAGCGAATGACCTGACGATAGAAACATTTTGACCAAGCGCGCTTGAAGGAGAGCGGCAATGACAGCGATAAGCAAAACCACCATAACACCCTTACCTGCAACGAGTGCAACGACCTCCGTGCTCAAGCAAATGGTACAAGCCGTGTTTACGTCGGTTCTGCGTCGCTGGACGCTTTTCCGAAATCGGCGCCATGTGATGCACCTCAATGAGCTCGACAATTATCTTCTAAAAGATATCGGGCTGCAGAGCGGAGATATTTATACAGCGATTCACCAGCGCGGTGCAGACGATCCGACCCGTGTTCTGGCCGCCCTAGCAGATGCGCGCTCGCGCGTTGAGGCCACACGCCACATCTGCTGATCGAACATCTGGCAGGCGCCACCTTCACAGGCCGGGTCCCCTCTCGGCCAGCCTGTCTCTTTGCCCGGCCGCACCTCTGCTGCCGGGCTTTTTTTATGTGCAAACCCAGCGCGACCTTGGCACAAAGCCAGTCTTTCCGTGCGCTGATGCGAAATAACTGAATTTGCCACGATTTTTTTGAAAGAAGGGCTTGCGCTCGTCGTTTGAGTTCGCTAGATGGAGGCCGTCGACGAACGAAGCTTCATGCTTCTGTCGCAATCGCGTTTCAGTCAGATATAACTGATCCGCGAGCCCTGCTGGGGAATAGTTTAATGGTAGAACGACGGACTCTGACTCCGTTAGTCTTGGTTCGAATCCAGGTTCCCCAGCCAAAAAAATCTTCAAAAAATCAGATGCTTAAGTGATTTGAAAGCCTGTTAGAACGTGGATTTCATGTTGCGTCTTGTTGCAAATAGATTCCTCGTAATTACAACTGGTTACCCCCCCGGGCAAATCCATGCAACATGCTTGACTCTTTTGTTGGCATGAACAAAATAAGAACGTCATATTAAATAGACACGCCTGGCGGCGAGTGTGTCTGCTTTTAACGGAGCAGGACAATGAATGCGTTTGTTCAAGAGAATGAATACGACGACGAAATTGAACTGGTAACCGTTTCAGCCCGACAGAGGATGAAGTGACCATTCGGCATCGCAAAGGTCGGTCGCGTAGGACCGACTTTTGCACCTGACCCTTACGACGGAAATTCCACTGAAAATTCAGCGCGGCTGGTGTACTCGCAAAACTTAGGAATTGTGCGTCGGCTTCGTTCCAGTTTTCGATGCGATTTGTCAGTGCACTCTCAGAAGGTACTCTAAGCCCTGCGTGAAGCCACGTGGCGCGACGGTAAGGTGATCTTCGTCGTCCAAGACCGCCGACTTCAATTGCAGATTCGGATACTTTCGACTCTGCAACGCTAGTTCTAAAGCCCGGTTGTCGGCGACCATATCTACCGTCTGATTATAGCGCCGGTCGCCTTTGCGCTGCGCCTCATAGGCGCCAACATAAAGATAGACCTTCGCTGGTAGGTCCTTGTTCTGCGTGGCGTAAGCTGTTTCAAGCTTCAAGGTGTGGCGCTTGTCGTACCATAGAGAGGGGCTACCGAGGATATAGCCGCTAAACAAGCCAGGTTCGGTGAACAGTATCTGTGCGCCAAGCAAAGCGCCGTAGGAGTGGCCAAGGAAGAGTGATCTGGCGGGATCGGTCCGATAGCGGGCGGCGATAAATGGTTTCACCTGATCACCCAAATATCGTTGATAGGCCAGTCCGTGCCCATGGATCGCATTAGCAGGTGCGCTCCTTGGACCGTTCGATGTAGGGGTGTAGTCGCGCTGACGACTGACCTTGCCATCCTCACCTTTTCCATAAGACAAACCGACAAGAACGAATTCCTCGATCCGGGGCCCTTCGACGTTCAGACGACGGCCGATCTGCCGGATGATCGGGAAAGCGTAGTCAGCATCGGTGACGTAAAGCACGGGGTAGCGCCGTTGTGGATCCTTCGCATAGGATGGTGGTAAGGCGACGAAGACTTGGTAACCGCGACCGGAAACCGGATCGGGCACATCCCAGACTTCGCTATCGATGATCTCGTATGCGCTCCCCTCTCCCAACTGAGCTTTTGGAGTCGACTGAGCGTACGTGGGCGTCAGACCACTAGGGACGCTGACGCCGGCGATGACAGCTATTAGCAGGGCCTTCAGAAAACATCGTCGCATGTGAAGTCTCCGCGCGTAGGGATTTCTTTGGTGTCAACCATTAATGGCGTACACGCGCGGCATTAAGACTAAAATTTTATCAAATGGATTCGTACTTAACAAAACGTGAGGGCTGAGATTGGTGGTTTCGGCTTTCCGCCAGCCAAGCTATAAGGCTGTCCGTAATTTGTCGCAAAAATCCCCAAACTTGCGACAGATATGATTCAAGATGACAGGGACCTACATGGTCCGCTGAAGTCGTCTTCGTCTCCTATCATCGAACGGCCATAATGGGTCGAAAGCTGACATTTAAGATACCACAAATGAGGCCAGCAATTATACCTGATCCCATCGTGCGAAATTACTGCAACTTGGTTTGCATTTCGCAGATAACCTATTGATGCACAAAGAACATGATACGCATCATTTTGGAAAATAATCTTTATATATCAATAAATTGTCGAGGACTCTGACTCCGTTAGTCTTGGTTCAAATCCAGGTTCCCCAGCCAAAATTCTCTTCAAGAAAATAAAATGTTTAGCGAAATAAAGTGGTCTTCATAGCGCACATTTCATGTCGCGTTTGTCTACAAATAGATTTCCAACGATTGCAACTAGTTACAAAATATCCCGCAACTACCTAACGTGATCATCAAGATCGACGCGGCGCACATATTTTTCCCGCCCACCGTTAACGCGTTCGTGCAGCTGAACGTCACCGGGGCCTCTATTGGAGCTGATAAGGAACGGAAAGTTGCAATCAGCACGACTGTGAATGTGCCTCCGAGACTGACGGCCGAGCTCATGGCAAAGCCTGCGAGCATCCATGTTGATAACTGCTCATCTAGCCGATAGTCGGCATGCCAGCGACATCCCTCTAAGCTGCCATCTTGATGGCCTTCCCACTGATTGATAAGCCACGGCCCGCCACGTTGATGAGCCGTGCCATTGTATTTCCTGTCCGCATCAAAAAACCGCCTCGAAGGCAGTTAAGTGGTGGGTTCAACAACATTTGAAGCTGTTAAATCAGCAGTTTTGGGGTAATACCCCCCTCACGATAGGTAGCAGCTTGGAAATATTCAGATGGATTGGTTCATTGTAGTCTTCGTTACGTTCAAAGTCCTCGTCTTAGGCACGGGCATGTTCTTCGCCATCAAGTGGCATTACGATCAAGGAAAGAAGACCAAATAACGAAACCAATGGACCGTAAGCGCCCGCCGAACACACCCTTGACGCCTCAGACTTGTCGGCAGTTTTCCAGTGATCCGGCAGCAATTCCCGATACGGCTATTAGGCAACATCGGCAAGCGGGTAAGCATGTCCTTGATATAGCATAAGTCCGGTTCATGGTGGATATCGGCACGCGCCACCGTAGATGAAACAGTGTCTGCGACGTCAATCGCTTCTTTCGAAAGGCTCACTGAGCCACATTCAACTGTTCACTGCGCTTATCATTTCGCCCTTTAGCCGGAATCAACCCAGCTAAACTGAGCGCCGATTTCCCATATACGCATCTTCGCCTATGCTCGTTGGGGCTGGCCATCCGTTTTCGGCACATTAGTTTTTCACGATTGATCGAACGAACAGCATGTCGTCGATTTTCGCCCAAAAGTGATCCTGGACGAACGTGAGTATCTGCCATTCAGTGCATCAGACGGAACACTTCTTTTCCACCTGCTCCGCAAGCTTTATGAGCGCACCAGGTGTATCACCACCAATTTCAGCTTCAGCGAATGGCGAGCGTTTTGGAGTTGCAAAGATGCCAATGTCACTTCTCGATTGACTTACCCACCATCACCACATCTTGGAAACTGGAAACGACAGCTTTCGTTTTAAGGCAAGCTCTTCAGCACCCTCCGAAAAACAAAGGACACAACCAACAACTTGACCGAACCCCGAGCCAAAATCCATAATTAACGTTGGCTCAGTTCCCGATCAAAACCCGGCTAGCTTTTGAGTGGAAAGCAACACTTTATGCAAACGCCAGTCATAAACGTTGAGACCTATCTCCCAGTTAGCAGCGCCGCAAATGCACTGTTTATACTTGACCATAACGCGCAGTACAATGCCTCGACCTGGCAGTAGTTTATGGACGAGCGGGTTTGGTATTGCAACATTTCTGCACCGGAACCTCAAGCATAACCCGACCAACCGTTCAACGTTCATCATAATGAGAACCTCGCTCAGGTGAGCTTTATTGCTAAGGCATGGCGTAGAAACGATCAATCGATGTCGATTAAACTAGTACTAATGAGATAATTGGGAACTTTTTCTTGTCGGAGAATGCGGCTATGGTGAATATTGGCTCTCGAATTGAAAGTGTCGATAAGCGATAATGAATCAGATTTCATTTTCAACGGATATGATTGAAGACGAACTTCGCAACGATTTCTGGCGTGAAGTTCTGAAGCCAATGTATGAAATCACGTTGGACAAGGGGATGCGGAATTATCAGCTTTTTGGTTCTGCAAAAGGGCGAGCAGTTGGTGCATCGCTTCAAATTGGCTCGACATCTTTTAATACCCAGAACTACTTACGCACACCAAAGATCATCGCGCATGGCGGTCTGGATCACTATATTCTGCAATTAATTACTGCTGGAGATTTGCGCGGTAATTTTAATGGTGTCGATTTATGGGCAAAGCCTGGTGACATCGTCGTTATTGACTTCACGCAAACTGTTGAGAGCACAGCATATGATGGAAGTCGAATAACCGTTATGCTCGCCCGCGAAGAGCTAGAAAGAGTGGTTGGTTGGCGGAATCTGCATGGTGTTGTTCTGCGCGCTCACGAACCGACGACACGGCTCCTATTCACTTATTTGAAAGGCCTGAATGATGTGGCAGGAGAGCTGGATCCTACAGAGGTCTACTCGGCACAGGAGGCTATGCTATCTCTGTTAGGCGCCAGCGTTACAGCAGGCGTAGCAGAGAATCTTGCTGTCAATCTCACAATGCGTAAATGCATACTCACTTACATCAATGACAATCTTGCCAGCCCGCTGCTTGGTCCGCAGACGATCATGCGTCATTTTCGCGTGTCCCGATCGCACCTTTATCGCGCTTTCGAGCCGGATGGCGGTGTAGCCAAAGTCATTCGCTACAAAAAACTGGATAGTGCCTACCGGATGTTGATCAAGCAGAAGGGACAACCCGCGTCCTTGAAAGACATTGCTTATCGCTATGGATTTCACGATAGCATGCAGTTTTCCAAAGCATTTAAAATCCGATTTGGCATATCTCCAAAAGATGCGAGTAAGTTCGGCGCGCCCCTCTTAACGGCCGACCCTCACAGTTTTTCTTACACGCATCATTTGTCTGAACAAGCAACAAAAGCGGGGATAGGTGTTGGTCAACGATAATCATCGGGAAGAACACTAATCTTACTCCGCCTGTCCTCAAGAGTGATCTTGATCGTTGCGACTCAACGGCTTTGCCAAGCGTAATACCACCGACCTCTCGCTTAAGGTCATCATCCCGACCGATAGAACCGTTGGTATGCTGTCTGCATAGCACGCAAGTGTGGCTGCCTCGCTTCCCGTTGCTGCGAAAAGGACCACTTGCCAAGCAAGTACTACGTCAACTATTGACGGCTGGAATGAGATCAAAGGCAAGTAATATTCGATTTATTCGTGAGTGGATCATCAAAACTACAGAAATGCCAAGACAATGATCCTGGGAGATATACAAAAGACGAGCTGCACGTCTCTGCCCATCACTGTTGTTGCGGTTTGTGTCGTTAGATCGACACTGATGTCATCATAGTTCAAAATCACACGATCGAGCGGATAGACAGCTTTATAGATAGCCTCCTTCGCACAAAACAAGACCCGATCAGAAAGGTCCGAGACGCGTTCATTTCCAGTCTTGTCGGTAGAAATTCTAACAAGCGATTGAATATCTATAGGAAGAGGGACTGCCGGTTCAACATCAATGCCTAGCCCTTGGAAATCAGCCGCGTTTCCCACGGCAGCAACAGCAACTTCGTCATCATGGGCGAGTGAACCGACGATCCCGTCAGGCCAAATGGGCTCTCCAGTTGGCGCGCGCAAAATCTGGAATTCGTTTCTGCCCCGCTCCGCAAGCAATCCGCGCGCAATATGGCGCACCGCGCCGCTTGCTTTGAGCCGCTTGGGATTGTTGGTCTGAATTGATTGTCTTTCCTCCGCAAGAAGGAGGGCTTCATCTCCGCTGTGAATAGCGCAGCAGCCTACCGAAACTCCTCGCGGCACAACGGCTGACAAAGCTTCCGTTAGTGCTTCACCCTCAGAAGGTAGACTGCAGCTATCCACGGAGCTCGACATAAACCAGATTAACCTTCTAGGTTAAGATAAGCGATCATCTCACCATCTTCATCAACTGCATCTTCGACAAACCCTGCTTTCGCATAAAGTTGTCGGGCAGCGAAATTTTCTGGCTCATAGCAAATCGAAATCTGGTGGACATGACCCAACGTTTCGAGTTCTGCAAGCACCGCCTGCAACGCAGCCTTGCCATAACCCAGCCCCTGAAATGATTTGTCTATCATGAAGCGGTAAAGCTGAGCTATTCCCGCTTCACTGGTGGCATCATACATGAGAAAGCCTACAAGTGTTCCCGCGACAAAAATAGCGCGTGGCTTAGCGTTCGCATCCTCATCGGCTTCAAGCAGGGAATCTGTATTACTTGCGACCAGATCTGTCTGACTGGAGCCGAGTTCCAATGCCTCAACCTGTGAACGGATTTCCCCGGTCACAGGCAGAAGTTCGACCTTGATCTTCTCAAGAGGAAGCTTCTTCAAGCAAAACCTTTCTTTGCGTCCAATGCCACGGTTCCACTGCGATGAAGTTTCCCCGCATGCGTGACATCTGACAGAACGATACCATTTTCATCAACTGGAACCACAAAGCGATTGAGCTTTGCCGGATTCCCGCGCCAGACGGAATATGGTTCGAGCACTTCACCCTTCATTACGAAAGAATCGACGTCGACTATTGAGCCTTCGCCCATCACCACGCCATAATGAACGAATGCCGCAGGCCCCAACGTACAGCCGCTGCCAATACAAATGAAATCCGACTTGAATGCGCCCTCTTCCAGCGAATGCGGCTGGATAACTGATCCTTCATTGAGAGTGGCATCATCGCCAATCTCGACAAGGGAACGCTCCGTGAGGTTTGCGCCTCCGTCATAAACACGTTTGCCGACTTTCACGCCCAACATACGAAGGATTATCGGACGGAATGGTGTGCCCGCAAATAGCTGCGTAATAGGCGAGTCCGATAGTTTCCAGTGCCGTTCATGTCGCCAGAAAGCGGCATCGTAAATCGTCGTCATCCGCGGCTTTAATCCTTTGAACCCCAAAGAAAGCCGTTCGATAAGGATATAGAATGGAATAGCTATAGCTGACGTGAGGACTACAGCGACAAACAATGCTTTGTGTGCCCACGCATCATAATAGTTGAGAGCACGATCCCAGATTGCGATGGTTGCAAACAGCATCAGCCATTGTGCTGCGAGGAACATCAATCCGGTACGCAGGTTGTGGAAGTTTTTGCGCCGCAATCGACGTAACCGATCTTCTTCCTCGATATTTGCAATCAGTTCCTTATCGCGATTAACGATGCGTGGAATCTCAAAGGACGGCGATCCCAACAGACCGACATTCTCTCGCACTGGTCCGTCGATAGGTACCATTACCTTTGTGCCGAGCAGACAGTTATCGCCTGTACGGCCATCTGGCGGATAAAAAATATTGTTACCGAAGTAGTTCCGCTCACCGATTTTGGTGTGCTCCAGTCGGAAAGTCGCAGCCGATTTGTGCATGTTGATCATGAACAATCCGTCCGAAACCATCGTTTGTGTGCCTATTTCGCAAAGAAGCGGATTTTCCTGCTGCTGATTTGTGCCAAAATTAGACCCGGTCTGGACGACCTTGTTGAGCTTCCAGCCGATTGCCCGGATGTAATGCACGATTGCCGAACTATCCCCGAACAGCAGGTTAAGCAAACGCGAATTGCTGCTTAGTTCCACCATCGACTGGAGCCAGTAGTGAAAGCCGTAAAGTGTATAGGTTCGGTTTGGTTTTAAAAACAGACTGACGATACGTGGAACAAATACAGCCGCCAATAACGACACAATGATCGCGCCTAACAGCGTTACTGTTGTACCGATAGCGACGATGCCTATCGTTTCCTGATAGTCATCACTCACGTTCTGCCAATAGCTATGGAACACCAATGGAAAAGGCGTGACAAGCGTAAATAGCCCGATGAGCTGCACCATTTCAAATGTCACGCGTCGGGTTTTGGACAACGTGATATTGCGGACTTTACAGTAGTCAGCATCGGTCTGTGTCGCAGGCGATCCATGCCAGTGTTCGCCATCTGGAATGGCCTGCCCGCGTTGAAGCGAAGAAGCGTGGCCAAGTTGGGATCCATTACCAATCCTGGTATCAATGTCCAACGTGGATCCGACACCAACGAAAGCGTCATCCCCGATAGTAATCGACCCGGTGTGAATATAACCGCTTTCGGCACGGTAACCGAGAATATTGGATTCACGACGTAAAATCGAATTTTCGCCAATCGAAATCAGATCCGTGCATACCGGTATTGCGCGACATTCAACGGCTGTATTGCGACCGAGCTTGGCTCCAAGCAGTCGCAGATAGAGGCTATAAAGCGGATTGCCTCGGAAAAGCACGACAGGTGCCGTCCGGATTAATGTTTTGACCACCCAGAAGCGATAATATCGTAAGCCCCAGATAGGAAACCGTTCTTCTTTCCAGCGACCAATAAGCAGCCATTTTGCGAGGATCGCAAAACCCGTCATACCGAAAAAGCTGGCACCAGCCAGAACGACACAGCGGAAGTAAAGCTGCAAAGGTTCATCGAGTTTGACATAGACCCAGTCGAGGCCCTTGTCGAAAAACAGCAACCCGACATAGCTGTAGATTGCATAGAAAGCGAGCTGAGCTGCCCCACACGCCCAATAAGCAAAATTGGATGCCTTATGCGTAAGGCTTTGTTCAGTGACAGATGCCACCGATTGCTGTGGTAAATGAAGATGTTTCGCAAGCCCAGTGATTGACGGATGCAGATAAATGTCCCGCATCGACGCCATTTCCCAGCCTTGCGCGGTACGTAGACGTGCGCAGAAACGTGCCATCAGCAAGGAATTGGCGCCAAGGTCATCAAAGAAGTTATCTTCGACCGAAACCTCATCTAGGTTAAGCACTTCCGCCAAAGCATCAGCCATGAAACGCTGGTCGTCATTGGCTGGAGGAATGATAATGCGTTCAGCCGAAAGACGTACATTGGTTGGCTTTGGCAACTGACGCAGATCGGCTTTGTTAGAAACCGTCATTGGGATTGCATCAAGCTCTTCCAGATAGGTCGGAACCATATATGACGGAAGGCGGCGTTTGAGTTCGCGCGCAATGTCAGCGCGCTGAATGGGCGGCATTCCGGATTTTGGCGCATAATATGCGACCAGTTCCACTCGACCCGGCTCAATCTCCCAAGTCGTCACCGCTGCCTGCGAAACTGAAGGATTGTCGAGAAGAACTGCTTCGATTTCTCCAAGCTCAATACGATAGCCGCGTATTTTCACCTGCGTATCAATACGACCGCGATATTCGACTTCGCCTTGTGCGT
This sequence comes from Brucella sp. HL-2, assembly GCF_025846885.2. Taxonomy (NCBI): domain Bacteria; kingdom Pseudomonadati; phylum Pseudomonadota; class Alphaproteobacteria; order Hyphomicrobiales; family Brucellaceae; genus Brucella; species Brucella sp. HL-2. Next base: position 87,119 of record NZ_JAOYTK010000014.1, read on the forward strand.
TGATACGTCCAAGATCGCCCGTACGGTAAATCCGTTCTGAAGGATTATTTGGCAGACCTACAAAGTCAGGTATGAACTTTTGATCCGTTAGGTCCTGCCTGTTGAGATACCCGACCGCAAGACCAATGCCGGCAATACCGATTTCACCAAGTTCGTCGGGGTCAGTTAGCTTTGCTTCCGTCGGATCTATAATGACAATCGAATAAGTCGGTAACGGAGCGCCGATTGTTACGGGTTTATCAGGTGTCAACACACCCATGGTAGCAGTAACAGTTGCTTCAGTCGGGCCGTAGGTATTCAGAAGTAAACGTCCGGGCTTTGTCCAACGGGTCACCAGATTGAGCGGACATGCTTCACCGCCGACCATAAGGAGACGCAGCTTGGGGACGTCACTTTCAACGGAAGACAACAATGTCGGGCTGCACGCCATGCAGTTGATGTCGTTCGTACGCAGAAAATCTGCCAGTTCTTCGCCCACCAGAGTCAACGGACCTGGTGCGGGGATTACAGTGGCACCTGCCACAAAAGGAACCCAGTATTCTTCAGCCGAGAAATCGAAGGCTATCGTCATGCCGTGGTAAACACGGTCGCTTGGCTTGTATCCATATGAAACGGCTGCGACACGCAGGAAATTGCAAAAGCTTTGATGACGAATAGCAACACCTTTAGGCCGTCCGGTCGTACCCGACGTGTAAAGAATGTAGCAAATCTCGTCCGGATTGGTCGCTCTTCTGGCAACATCTAATCGAGCACTGGAATGCTGAGAAATTTCCGCAGCACAAGCGTCGATCAATATATGTGGAACAGGCATTTGTTCCACCCGTGCCAAATAGGCACGAAGCGAAATCACAAGCTTGACGCCGGCATCATCAATGATGAGTGCCATGCGATCTTCTGGAAAGGCTGTGGCGAGTGGCACATAGGCAGCACCCGCCTTCATAACAGCCAGAAGGGTGATGTAAGTCTCGGCAGAGCGATCAAGCAGCAAACCAATGCGATCGCCGGGCTTGACGCCATGCTCAATCAACAGTCGCGCGAACTGATTGGCGCGCTCATCAAGCTCCTTGTATGTCCAAGACCGTCCGTCAGAAATGACCGCCACAGAGCCTGCAAACTTCTCTGCAAGTCTCTCAAAAAAGATATCAAGTCGCTCGCCCAGCTCACCGGCCAGAGCAAAATCCGCGCCGAGCAAAACCTGCTGATGCAACGCAGAGGCGCTTGAAGCATGAGGCGGCATGCCCACAGTCAGTTCGCTTGCGCTTACATCACTTTCATCAATTGTGGCTGGAATTTTATCCAAGCCAGCACCATCAATACCGTGGCTCATTTTTTTAATACTCACTGACCAAAGGTCGCGCATAGCCGGGCATTCGTACGCGTTAGGCGAGACACCTGCATGTGATCAGGTATTGTCTATCGTCGGACTGTGCACAGCGGCTCATCTGACCGCTTCTGGCGTAGGCAACTACGCAAAATAATCAAAATAAGAAAGTGACATTCTCTTGACCAAAAATATTGTTTTGGCGAGTGTTGCAGATTAGCGCGTGTAATGCCTCATATCTATACTCGATCTTGATATATCACGACAAGCGTTACTCACAAATGCCTGCAAATAGCCAGCCTTCGCGTGTAGGTTGCGGAAAGTTCGAGAAACCATCGGGGCAATCAAAAGTTCGTCAATCATGATGGCTTCTGGCGAGTTGCTAACTCTTCCCCCTTGTTGCCTTTGGCACAAGCCCTTAGGGTCGGCGCGTGGAGATTGACCTTTTCAAAGATGCAGCACTTAGCCAAAAAAATACTGGAAGAAACCAGCTGGGGAATCCCAGCATCCGTCGTTCTTCATCTGACTTTGGCATTATTGCTGCTTTATCGTGCGCCTGAATTATCTCCTCCTGATCAAGATCAGAGCGTTAACGTGGAACTTGTTCCTCCGAAGCCAAGTGACCCCACACCAAATAGCAAGTCGAATACGGCTACCCAGCGATCACCTCAGGCTTTCGAGTCTGCATCAGCGCAAAAAGAGCCACCTTCCCCAGCGGAGGACTCCCAGCCAGCAATGGGCAAGCCCGAGCCACAGCAAACAGCACCTGACAATCATAATCCTGTATCGAACGCTGAAAACGCGGCCCTCCAAAAATCCGATATTAGCGCGCAGTCTGTCGCTGAATTGCACACCGACGCCGAGGGTCTGCCCGCCGCAATGAAATCCAAACTCACTTCGGCGCGGCAAATCTATTCAAAGGATACTCTCTCTGACCCGCGCGTGAAACAAGCGATCGGAAAGCTCCCTCCGCGAGATCGGATCGTGCAGATTTGTGGGATTGAAGCGCTGGAACAGGTTCGCCACCAAAGACCTGGAACTTTTCCAGACATGCTTGCGCCTAGCGCGGGCGTTGTTTCAGAGACTAGCTTCGCGATCAGAGACGGAGCTTTTCGTAGTCGGGGCAAATGGTATGCGATCGACTTCCAGTGTCAGGTCGATACGAAAGCGATGAAGATAACCAATTTCAGCTATTCTCTTGGCAGGGCTATCCCCGAAGGACAGTGGGATTCGAGGCAGCTCCCAAGAGACTAGTCAGCAGGTCTCGACATTCTCCGCTCTTGGCGGTCGATCATTGGCTAATGATGAAATCACTGCCGTTCGCGCCCTTCCAACCCAGTTTAGGCGGGTCACATTTTTCATTGAATGTCGTATTCTGCTTTGCAGGTTCACATTCTGCAGCGGTAATTCCTATGTTTTTCTGTGCGGGACCAACGCAACCAGTGCCTACAACCATTACGGCAACAAGCAAATAACAATTTATAATCTTCATTGTACTATTTAACTCTCTCTTTCTATTGTCTATTTATAATAATTATTCTAATTTCTGAATTTAATCACGATACTATGCCTCACGTTCATGGGTATTGACGATTTATACCAAATATGCGAGTGTTAACTCACATTGTCTACTCGCATTAGGAAATCGACAATATGGCCAAGCTGAGCGCCACAAATCCAAGAAAATCGGCTTTGCAAGAGAGGTCAAAAATGACCGTTGAAGCAATATTGGATGCCACTGCTCGCGTTTTGGTACGTGAAGGATACGCCCGGACCAGCACAAATCGCATCGCCGCAGTAGCGGGTGTTAGTATCGGCTCGCTCTATCAGTACTTTCCCAATAAGGAGTCGCTTGTCGCTGCGCTCGTAGCAAGGCACAATCGTGAAATTCTGGCGCTGCTGGAAAACGCGATGCAGGAATGCGCGTCGGACGATCTAAATGGCGCGATGCGGGAGCTTATTCGCGCAATGATCGCTGCACATCGGGTCGATCCTGAGCTCCACCGCATATTTAAGGAAGAAGTACCCCGAATTGGAAAACTCGCCGAGGTGGAAGCTATCCGCAAGGATACGTTGCATCTCGTTCGGCTTTATCTGGAAAAATGTAAAGATGATCTTCAGCTCATAGACCTCGACACGGCAGCGTTTATTTGTGTAACCACCGTGGAGACGTTGACCCATGCCATCGTTCTCAATGAGTGCGGCCATTCCCTTGCCGATGAAGCCGATATTGTGGAACATATCACACGGATGATTGCGGGTTATCTGGGCACTGCGCCGCTTCCCATCCGCGCTATCTTGAAGGATGCGGCTTAATTGCCCAATGATACTGTAACTTTAATCTGTCGGCTAACACCGTCAGTCTATCATGCTTAATACTACACTGATTTAAGACCTGCTATTTCGCTCCACGTGTTAGTGTCAACCTAACGTGTTTTGCGGGGAAAAAGTGACGCGAGGATTTCGATCTCATCGCCGCTCAACTTTAGCACCATCCGCCCCCGGCTACCCCGGAGCGCCGCCTAATGCCCCTCCATCGCCGCACTGGCCGCTGCTGGTCCCGCGTTTCAGCGTCTATCGGCGTCAACGATAACGCCCATAAATTGATTAGGCCATGTTGACAAAGTGCGGCATCCATATTTTGACGGCGGCGATGGCTAGGAATGCCTCGAAAGATTTTCTGGTTTTGTCGTATCGAGTGGCAATGCGACGAAATTGCTTTAACCTATTGAACATACGCTCGATGCGGTTGCGATCCTTGTAGGCCTGAAAGTCGCAAGCTGGAGGGTTTTTCCGGTTCGCTTTGGGCGGAATAACGGGCTTTATGCCACTGCACAGCAGAGCGTTCCGAATGTTGTCGCCATCATAGCCCTTTTCGGCGAGCAACAGTCTGGGCCTCTTCACAGGAATGGACATCATATTTTCAACTGCATTGTAATTCGAAGCTTCTCCGCCTGTGAGAATGAAGCCAAGAGGGCGTCCCTGACCGTCTGTAGGGGCGTGGACTTTTGTCGTAAAGCCGCCGCATGATCGACCAAAAGCCTCGTTATAAGGCCCCCTTTTGCGCCGGCTGCCTGAGAATGACCCCGGACAGTCGTGCTGTCGATCATATGTTGCCAGTCGTCAGTTAAGCCCAGTTCGACGAGTGTTTCCAAAAGTACATCCCATACGCCTTGCTCTGCCCAGCGTCTAAATCGGACATAAACCGAATTCCATTTGCCATAGCGTTCATGCATGTCACGCCAGGGGCAGCCAACTCGCAGAATATGAAGCATACCGTTGAGGTAACGGCGGTTATCCAAAGCAGGCCGAGACTTTCGGCCCCGCTCAGCGGGCAACAAGCCCTCAATCAGAATCCATTCCTGCTCGCTAAGATCGCCGCGCGCCATACCCGCCTCCTAAAAGCAGTTTTGAATCACGCTTTAGCTGATTTGTGAATCCACTTTGTCAACATGGCCTAGAACGACGGCAGAAATAAGTGACTTTCTCGAACACCGCTGCAAGATTCAAGATCCTTATTTATTATACAAAAATTATTTAAATACTATCTTATAAGTACAAACTACTATTAAACTAACAGAACAATTCTATCACGACGAGAATAATTTATTCAATAGAGACTTCGATATTTTCGTAACGTGTATCTATAATTAAACGAATTTATATTCATGTATTATTACACTTTATGGAAATGTTGTGCTATTTCTGGTGTAATCTTAAGCAGTGACAAGAGCCTGAATCATAATGGAGACAACCATATCAGGCTCTGGCGACCCGCCGTGCAAATCAGCGGATATCTGCGATGCAGCGCAATGACTGTTCTTGAGGTTTTTGACCAATCTGCGGCATCGTCCCAGCCCTGCAAATGAGCGCTCAACGACCTATCAAGTACGGCAGGATTTCAAAACCTCCAACCCGAACAGATCGTTTGACGACCTCCAGTGCTATTTTTCCGACATTGCCTACTTTCGAAATCTCTTAGTCACCTTGGAACAAGCTCTAACTCTCTGTTTTTAAGAATTTTCATCGGTGAACTTGTTACCAACTTTTGGTAATTACGCTCCGAAATCAGAAGCTCTCGCAATCAATTTATATTCTTTACTAGAGAATAAAATTGACTTTTATTCTCTATAAGAGAATATAAACTAGCAATGGAGAGTTTTACAATGGATCTGGCAACACTTTCAGTGTTCCGTACAGTGGCTCAGGAGCGGAGTGTTACCCGAGCCGCGGATTTGCTTGGTCGCGTGCCTTCAAACGTAACGACCCGCATTCAACAGCTGGAGGCCGAGATCGGCGTACCGCTGTTTCAGCGCGATACAAAACGGATGTCACTGACCAGGGAAGGCGAGCTCTATCTTGGCTATACGAATCGGATCCTCAATCTCGCGGAAGAAGCGCAGCAGGTGGTCAATCCTGCAGAGCCTGCAGGCAGACTGCGTATTGGTTCGATGGAAAGCACAGTCGCAAGCAGGCTTCCGTTACCGCTCACCAGTTACAACCGACAGTGGCCACAGGTGACACTTGATCTATCAACTGCGCCAACGCGTCAGCTCATTGACGCGTTGCTCGCCCACCGCATCGACGGCGCACTGATAGCGGTACCTTCCGGGGACCGATCGCTTGACCCCAGAGAACTGGATATGATGCCTATCTTTCGGGAGGAATTGATTCTTCTTCTACCGGCAGAACACCCTGACGTGAGTTGCGCAGACAACATTCAACCCAGAGCACTGGCGGCCTTTGCACCCGGCTGCACTTATCGCATGCTGGCCGAGGAATGGTTGAGTGGCTTTGGTTCATCAAGAGAACGTTTTGCAGTTCAGGAAGTAAAATCCTATCATGCAATGTTTGCTTGCACCGCTGCTGGCTCCTGCATCAGCATAATGCCGCGTAGCGTTGTGGACCTTGTACAGCATCTTGGAGCGGTCAAAGAACATCCTCTCATGATGGTGGATACGCATTTGGCCTGCCGTCCCGGCTTTTCCACCCCGGCTTTCGCCGAATTCCGCAAAACGCTTCAAGCCGTTTCAAATATCGAGGAATAGAACAATGCGTAACAGGCCTGAGCGCGGTGCCGCAATTGCTGCTGCATTGGTGCTAATCATCGGCATGGGATTTGGCCGCTTTGCTTTTACTGGTCTCTATCCGCTTATGGTTGCTGATGGGCAGATTTCTATTGAAGGCGGTTCTTATGCGGCGGCGGCCAACTATGCCGGATATCTGATTGGGGCGTTGTTAGCAGTGCTACTCTCAGGTGTTTCAAGCCGCAAGTTATGCACCATCGCAACCGTGACCACGGTTATTGCTATCGCTTTGCTGGCCCTTCCCATGCCGGAATGGCTCATCATCACCATCCGCGGCTTTGCTGGCCTTTTTAGCGCCATTTCGATGATTGCTGCTTCGCATTGGCTGATCCATGATCAAAGATTGCATGACAGCGCCCCAGTACTTTATTCAGGCGTGGGCATCGGCATTGTTGTTTCAGCGGAGATAATTGCGCTTAGCCATCTGGCGACGCTACCAAGCCATGCAATCTGGTTCATACTCGCTGTCGCAGCACTCATACTAACAGTGACTGCTATCGCAATGCAGTGGATTTTGGAGCAACCATCCGCCCATCAAAACGCAGCAGCATCCGCCGCCGCCCAGAAGCAGTCTGATTCTTTTGGCCCGACACTGCTTGTTGCTGTTTATGGTTTGGCGGGCTTTGGTTACATCATCACAGCCACCTACCTACCGCTACTCGTTCGCAGTACATTTGACGCGATTGATCCGGTGCATATCTGGGCGATTTTCGGCCTTGGAGCAGTGCCCTCGTGCTTTTTATGGCATTTTTTACGCACACTATGGGGCAGTCGCAGGAGCCTTATGGTCAATCTCGCCGTACAGGCAATCGGTGTAGCCCTGCCGTTGCTGCATGTACCTGCCGCCTATATTGTCAGTGCATTGCTGGTTGGTGGCACTTTCATGGGAACAGTAACAATCGCTATGCCTGCAGCCCGTCATCTGAGCGCGAAAACCCGCGTCAACATGCTTGCAATTATGACCGCTTCCTATGGCGCGGGACAAATTATCGGCCCTCTTATGGCTAATGCACTATACGTGCGTACTTCATCCTTCGACGGCTCACTTATGGTCGCGGCTACCGCTCTGATTGTTGGGGCTGTCCTCTGTCTCACTCCCAAATCATGGTCTTTGAATGAAGATACAACTGGCTAACCAGAACCACTCACCACTTGCGCTGATCTAAGAGCCTGGACCGTGTGATGCAAACCACTGCCGTGGGCACCTTTGAACCACCAGACATCCCCATCGCGAATGTCGACCTTTAAGGTTTTATGCAGCTCCTCAAGTGTTTCAAGATAGCGTCCTCGCTTTGCCTCAGGCAGCTTTTGCCAGAATTCGCCATATGCTTCTCCCACGGCATAGACCTGCTCTATGGGAAGGTGAGCAATCACATGGGCAAGACGTGTATGAATGGCTTTTGAGTTTTGTCCAAGTTCAAGCATTTCGCCAAGAACCAGAACGCGCCGCGACGCTTTCATTTCTGCAGCAAGCGCCTCGGCCGCCGCCAACATTGCGATCGGAGCGGCGTTAAAGGCATCGTCGACGATCATTGCCTTGCCACCCAACGATGCAGAAACATAGAACGGTAAGCCGCGACCTGCGGGGGGGCACCATTGTTCCAGTATCTTCGCCGCGGCACGCCAATCCTCACGCCCCGCGGCCAGACAGGCCAATGTCCCCGCAACATTGACCGCCTGATGGCGTGCCCCCGGAATGAGCATCAGCTTAAATTGTTCATTTCCTATTTTATAATGGGCTTCACCAGACGAAGAATTAAAATCCGTCAGCTTCCAATCGGAAGCTCCGTGCGTTCCGTAGGTGACAATGTTCACGCCTTTGCGCTCGGCATGGTCCCTTACACGTTCGTAAAGTGCTGTATCACGACAGATCACGGCAGTACCATCAGGCTCGAGTGCCCGGAGAACTGCAGATTTTGCATCTGCAATCCCCTCGATCCCATTAAACGCTTCCAGATGCGCTTCTGAAATGTTGGTGACGATGGCAATATTTGGCCTTAGCACAGGAGCTGATCGGGTTGCGTGCCCGACAGCAACTTCCTGAACGAGGTGGCTATGCTGAGGCTTGAGCGCAGTCAGTGTGCGCATAACCCCCATAAACATGTTCTGATTACCCGTGGTACCCAATATTTCTTTATCTGTGTGTAGCCCTCTAAGAGTCGACATCAGCATGCTGTTGACGCTTGATTTTCCTGCACTTCCTGTAACGGCGAAACAAGTACCTTTAAATGCGTCACGACGCATAATCGCGAGCGCCTTTGTGGTACTCGACCATTTTTTATCATGGATATGCGGTATATCTGAAAGCGGCTGTTCTGGTGAAACCCCTATGGTTGCCACGATAGATGCTTTGTGTTTTCGTAACTGTGCTTGTGTCAGTCCCATAGGACCGTCTTCTGTTTGCACAATTGCAACCGATCGATCGTTTAACGTTTCAACCGAAAATGACACTGCATTAAATTCGACCGCATCACTGTTTTGGGACAGTCCGCTATCCGGGTCTAATAGGTGCCTAATTTCTCCCAACGTTGAAGGGGCAGGATTGCTATTCTGTACCCGTTTAGACGCATCTCTCAAAAGTTCGCATACGCTTCCAAAATCGGAATCACGTCGAGAACCTTTTACGAGCACAACATCATCTGGTTCCAATATCGGATAGAGATATTGAGCCAATTCATTAGCCGTTGAAAAATGTGGTCCAAGAAGTTTGGAAGGCAGTTTCTCACGTAAAAAGCGCATTTCATCGCCGTGTGTGAGCACAATCTGGGGATTTGCCGTAAGCAGTGGTTCTGCAAGGCTTTCATGAAGTGGCTTGCCCATCTCTCCTAAATGCACAATGCGCCCCAGCACGGCGATTTTACGGCCTCTATTCACCGGCGTGATTTTCTCGAGAACCGATATCGCATTGAGCATCGAACTGACTTCCGCATTCCAGCTATCATCGATAATTGTTGCAACGCCAGTGGAAAGAACCTGTACTGAAAACCGTTGCAGGCGGCCTGTCTGAACGGCCAGATCTGATAGACTATTTGTCATCTTCGTAACGTCATGACCCATTGCATATAGAACGCAAAGTGCGGTCATCGCATTCGTAATCATGCCATTGCCTGGCAACGGGACTTCCAGAATTCCCTCTAATCCCTCCGGTGTGCGAAACCAAATCGTACTTGTCTCATCATTTAGTTGCCTGTCGACGATACGCATTGTGGCACGCTCACTCTCGCCGAAGATAATAATTTTCTTCGCATGAACATTGGCTTTGGCCAAGATGTCGTCAAAACACGCAAGATGATCGCCAATAATCGCGACCGCCTTTCCAGTTAGCCCGTCGAAAATTCTCGATTTCCATCTTGCAACATCGCTAAGAGATTTCACCCGGCGATCAGACTGAGACAGACCTATTTCTGTCACCAAAGCAATTGTCGGCTCAATGAGCCGCGTAACCGGACCTCTCTCCATCCAAAGGGCACTTTGGGCAATTTCCACAATCGCTGCTTTGTGATCGGGTGAAAGATTTGCAAGCAGTGCCGGTGCACCGACACGTGAATTATAATTATCGTAACTAGAGAGAACCTGCAGGTCCCTTCCGAGCATCTCGCGGATCATGCTCACGGTCGTTGATTTACCAACAGTTCCGGTTGCTGCGATGACATCATTCTTGTATCGCTGACGCGCAGCAATGCCCAACTCGATCAATGCTTTGATGGGATCTTGGACTTGCAAAAGTGGAAAATCACTCGACACGCCTGCAACTGGCTTGGAGACGATTGCCCCCGCGAATGCCGGCGCGTTCTTAACGAGCAAGCTATGTGTGTCCATGCCGGATCGCTTCGTGGATGAATATTGTTCATGGAATGCAAGATGTTCAAATTCCGATGCAACATACAGGGTTGGTTGGTCGACAAATTTTTTATGGATCATTCCACGGATAACGGAACGAACAAACCAGCCTGGCGGAGGTGCGACGAGCCATTTACCACCTGTGACTGCAGCCAGCTGATCGGCGGTCCATGTTTGACCGGATATGCAATCATTGATGCTATCGTTAAACTGCTGGCGGTAAGCCCTTGACTTTGGCGATGCCGCCACAGGCTCCTTCAGGACCGGTGTTGGAAGGTTGGGAACAGCCAGCTCAATATTAAAGGGCAGCGCGACTGGAGCAGCCTCATAGCTTTTCGACACGATGCCAATGGATACTTGCAGATCAACATTTTCCCAGTCCTTCAAATATGGAGGACGTAATCCGTAGAAATCACGATAAATCTGTCCCGGCTTCCATGCACTGGTTGGCCCAAGCCAGTCGCATGGATCATGATCCATGGAACGACCCCAGGCGCGCATCCGTGTCGGCTTTACAGGGACAGCTTGAATGTCGAGCCGAATATCTTCATCGAGTTGACCATCAGCCCTCCAGAACGTTTCAACCCAAAGCATGCGTCGATCGGTAAATTTTTGCGGTGAAACGCGAACGCCCAGTAAGGTGAGTGGACCAATTTGAACCGGAGCGATACGCACATCATCTGGCATTACGTCCGGGCTCCAGCGCTTATCGAGCTGATAAATCATCGCTTTTGGCAGATCAGGGTTTTCACTCTTTAGAGTATCTGAATCAGCGGTAATACTCTGAGTGGAACGCGCCTCTGGTGAAAGAGACACTATTCCTCGCCCTGATGCGCTTACCTGCATTTGGGTGCCAGCAGTAAGACATTGTTTTGCAAACTCTTGTGCGGCTTCGCGTGCCCGGGGCCCCTCCAACTGGTGCGTTGTACCAAAACCTCCAATAAGCGGTGTAAAGATAATGGTCTCTACGCCGTTGGAACTCACCTCTAGCGAGAACAACCCGGTTTTCGTAATTTTGCCCTGAATGGCATCAAACAAAAAGTCGCCCGCATCATGGATAATCGGGCGACCTTTATAGATTTCAATTGCTTGAAGCAGATGAGCCGATGCACCCAATACGGCATCAGCACCCGCCTCTATGATCGCGTGGCCTACCGCTATTTCATCAGATGACGGCTCTGGTCTCAGATTTTCGCCCCAATGAACCGCAACAACGACTACTTGTGCTCGCTTTCTCGCATCAGCGATCCTTGGAGCCAGCGTATCGATCCATGCTTGAGGATCATTCAAAGGCAAGTGTGCAGAGCCTGCTGTATTTTTTGTTGCGACAAAGCGATGTTGGGTCGCATCAATAGAGAATATCGCGACCTTCAGATCTCCAACTGGTTTAATGACGGGGCTAAAGGCAGCATTTAAGTTTTCACCCGTGCCTACTGATGAAATCCCCGCTTCTCTTAGAAACTCGGCCTGCTGTAGCAATGCTTGCGACCCATAATCTCCACTGTGATTATTCGCAGTGGCAACCACATCGATCCCCACATGGGTCAGGAGTTCGAGCATCTGTGGCCGTGCTCGATAATAATATGGACCGCCCTCGCCTTTATTGACACCTTGCTCGCCCAGGGTTGAGACAACACACTCCAAATTAATAATTCGAAGATCTGCTTTTCTGAGCTCCGGGATGTTCAATACATTTTCGACACCCAATTCACTGAGACGATAATGTTGTCGACGACCAAGATTAACGTCCCCGCCCCAGGCAATGACCGGACCCTTCGGGTGATGATCATCCACAATTGCGCCATCCAACTCCCATGGAGCCTTCCAATTGGGTCGCTTCAACCGATATTCTCGATACGCTATCAGACCAGAAAGATAGTGTTCAACATCGTCAATACGCACGCGAAATGCGTGATGTCGTATGAAAAAACTTCCCACCATTCGGGCCGGATTGGCAAAGAACATAGCGATTTCAGGCCAGAAGTGCCCGTTCGTGAGGTAATGCGCTCGAGTTTCGAGCGCATTGTAGAATTTTTTCTTATCAATGATCGTTATGAGGCTACGCAGTGAACTGTCCGCTTCGAGCCGCGCAATCATTTGTTGTGCCGCCATCATGAGCTCAAGCAAAGTCGGAAACGTGGTAATCCGCTCAGTCACGAAATCCAGATAGTCGGCAAAATTCTTCAGTCCAAACTCGTAATAGCGACGTTCGGGCCGGTATCGCGTGAGTTCGTTGACCGCATATGCAAGCCAATGATCATGCGCTTTCCAGTGATCGGCAGCGATAAAATAGTCGAAGGCTCGTTCAACACAACGAAGCCATCTCGGGTCTTTGGTTTGCGCATAAAGCCGCAGTAATCCAAAGGCGGCTTCACCATCGTAGTAAATAGTTCTGAAACCGGCCTTCACGTCTAATTTGGGATACTGCAGAACATGGGCGAACTGCCCTGTTTGAGAATCCTGCATAGCGCAGATCGCGAGGGCCAATTGTTCAAGAAGAACATTATAACGCGACGTTTGATGCAGCTCGCTATATTTAACGAGAGCCAGCAAACAGACCGCATTTCCGCCTAGCTTCACCTCATTCTGAGCGTCGACAAGAACGGCTATTTTCTCGTCCTGATGATCCAGAGTCTTAATCAGCTTATCAGTCAGATAAGAAAGACTGCGTTCAATGGCTTCTCCAAGCTCACTATCACGCGTAACCTCATAAGCCTCGATCATCGCATAGAGCGAGCTTGCGTGGCGCAACGCATTGTAAGTCTTGATCTCATGATCAAAACAAGGGTGCCAGCCATAGATGAAGCGGCCACTCTCCAAAGTCTGGGAAGCGAGATAACGGCTTCCTCCCGCGATCAACTGATCGATATCGTTTAACTGAAGCGCTTCTATATTTCGGCGTCCGCAATTCGGTCCATGCCCTGTAATCCCGTAAATTGTGGAATCATTAGATGTGAGAAAAACACCTGCCGTGGAAAAGCGAAAGACCGCGTCTTCATCTGAGAGTGCAAGTTTATCTTTGCCATGGCGCAGCTTTAGATAACGACCAAAGTTTCCGGCGTTAAAGACACCATTTGCGGCGTTGCCCCCGCCATAAAGAATTGCATTTGCATTAAGTTCCGCCTCAAGAAAGGCAATGTCAAACTGCTGATCGAACGCAATACCATATCTGAAGTAGTTGCGTTTTGTGGCTTCTATCTGTGACTTGAGCTGTTGCCACGTCAGAACTTCAACAATGTTTGGCCACTCGATACGAAGCCATTCAACTTTAAGCGTATTGGATAGCAGCTCTTGTTTAGCTTTTTCTATGAGAGCTTTCCAGCAATCCTCCAAGCTTGGAGCAGAAGCGTTCACGGTTATTGCGCGATGCTTTCCATCGGTCATAGAGAGGAACAGTGTGTGGGAAGGAAAAGCGCCAGTTAAAGAAACGAATTTTGTAAAGACAGCTTGTTTGGCGCGTTCTAATAGATGCACAAAATTGGCTTGCATGCTCTCTTCCCCATTATGCATTTAAACCACGTTAAAAGGGCATTGAACCGTAGGATACTCTTCTTCGTCTTTCACTTTGGTGTTGTCAGGAACCATTCATCTGAATTTATTTCACCTTTTGGCATATTAGCCAACGTGAAACCCTTCATCTAAGTTAAAAATCAAGCGCAACACTTGTTTCTGGACCATTGAGTGAAGGTGTTAGTTTGTGGATTACGAACTAATTCGCTGATTTGACGCAAACATAGCGAGCACAGCTTCCGGATTTCTTACAGTCTAAATGTGATTTGGGAACGCGAAGTGACCGCCTCTGATATTTGGATCAAGTCGCGAAAGTCGATGCTCAGACCGACAAAATCCGAGATCGTAGACCGAGCTGCGGAATTATTTACCCGGCATGGCTTCACGCATACATTCTTGCAACAAATAGCAGACTGGCTTACTGAGTAAAAATATCTCTCGCCTTGTGAAACATACACGCTCATGGAACGGCCATGGGAAACGTCGAAATGCGTGCATTGGAACAACTTCTGCAACTTTCGACATTCTTAGAAATTAACATCTACTCACATCATAATTTTGAGTATTTGATTCCAATCAATGCTGTTGAGATCGGATTTCAGCATACCCTTGGCTATTCCTATATCTTTGGGGGCTGAGGCACATGAAACTGATCTGGAAAGCGGGCGTTGCGGGCGCGGGAGCGCTGGCGGCGGCATGGCTCTTTGCGCTTTCGACACCTTATTGGCTAACACCAAGGCAGCAAAACACCGTTGATGTCAGCGACAGAAATCTAATCGCCAAAGGTGAATATGTGGCACACGCAGGTGATTGCGCGGCCTGTCACACAGCACCCGGCGGCAAAAGCTTTGCGGGCGGCTTGGGGATGCAAACGCCGCTTGGCACGATCTACTCCACCAACATTACGCCCGACGCGCAAACGGGAATTGGTAATTATAGTTATAGCGACTTTGAACGCGCGGTACGACAGGGTGTGCGCAAGGATAACGTTCATCTTTACCCGGCTATGCCGTTCGTCTCTTACACGGTTGTCAATGATGACGATATCAAAGCGCTTTACGCGTTCTTCATGTCGAAGGTTGATGCCGTAAAGCAGGAAAACCAGCCTAGCACATTGCCCTGGCCGACGAGTATGCGCTGGCCGCTGGCTTATTGGCAGCTATTTTTCGGAAATTCCCGCTCATTCGAAATCGCAGCGGAGACAGACCCAGCCATCGCGCGTGGTGCCTATCTTGTAGAGGGACTTGGTCACTGCGGCGCATGTCATACGCCACGGGGATTGGCTTACGAAGAAAAGGCCGTAAAGAACGACCCAAAAGGTAACTTCCTTTCCGGATCAGTGCTTGAAGGCTGGTACGCAAAAAATTTACGCGACCAGGACACGGGGCTTTCGACCTGGGCAGAAGATGAGATTGTCACCTTCCTCAAAACGGGACGCACAGACCGGACGGCTGCATTTGGCTCTATGGCTGATGTTGTTCAACACTCAACCCAGTATATTGAGGAAGAAGATTTACGTTCGATTGCTCGCTATCTGAAATCACTACCTCCAAGTGAGGGACGCGAGCAACAATGGAAGCCAAGCGAAGATGTCACAACTGCTGCGCTCAAAGCCGGTGATTTCATTGCACCCGGTGCATTGTCTTATGTCGAGCAGTGTTCTGTCTGCCACCGCATGGACGGAAAAGGCGCTCCACGCATTTATCCCGCACTTGCAGGCAACTCCATCGTCTTCGCCGATGATCCAAGTTCGCTCATTCAGGTTACACTGACTGGTGGCAGAACGCCTGAAACCCCAGCGGATAAAATGGCTTTCACCATGCCAGGTTTCGCCAACCTGCCTAACTGGCAGGTGGCTGAAATCCTCAATTTCGTCCGCAATGGCTGGGGCAATCATGGAAGCGTCATAACAGAGCAGGATATCGCGCGAATGCGACGTGAAATTGCCCATAAACCTGTTCACTATGTTCCGGAGAACAAGCAATGAAAACCACCACTCTTGTCGTTCTCGGGGTAGGTTTCGCAGTGGCGGTAACAGGCGGTGCTTTCCTCTTCAACCGTCTTCGACCAGTCTTGGACGCTCCTGCACCCGTGACTTATGCAGTGCTGGACAAGGATAAGAAACAGATTGGTAACTATGTCATTCCACCGGATCGTGACATCCTGAAAGAACCCAATGCTTCTGAAATCATGCACGGAAAGCGGCTGCTTAACGAAACAGCCCGCCTGCTTCCCGACAATGTCGGAAATGGTTTGAACTGCAATTCCTGCCATATCGGGCAGGGCAAGGTCGATAACGTCGCTTCTTACATCAACAGCAGCAACTTCTATCCTGCCGTTATGCCGCGTGCGGGGAAAGAAGTTGATCTAGTGATGCGCATCAATGGCTGCTTCCAACGTTCAATGAATGGCAAACCTCTGCCACCTGAGGGACCTGATATGACTGCGATGGTCGCCTATATGGATTGGCTCCGGCAAGATGTTACTAAGGGAACAAAAGTGGCAATCCGAAATGCGGGTCCTATCGATGAAAGTCTTGTCCCAAATCCTGCCAACGGAGCAAAAATCTATGCCGCGCAATGTTCGACCTGCCACGGCGCTGACGGAGAGGGTATGAAGGACACGGCTGACGATTACATTTTTCCGCCGCTTTGGGGTGACGAAAGTTTCAATATCGGTGCCGGGCTCGCGCGTACCTATAAGGCAGCACAGTTCGTAAAATATGCAATGCCACCTGCACAAAACCACAACCTGCCGATAGGTCAGGGTGGTGTTCTGACCGATCAAGAAGCCATCGATGTATCGGAGTATTTCACCCACATGCCGCGCCCCGATTTTGCCGGAAAGATAAAAGACTGGCCCAATGGCAAAAAACCGAAAGACGCCCGATATTGAGGGCGCGATATGCCGCATTCATCAAAGCTCTGGCCAGATATAGGGCCAGAGCATCCTATTAGAAGACGTCGCAATCTGATGTTTTAAGACTATCCAATAGTCGACAGACGCTCACGATATTTATCGACAATGACTGCGAGAATAATGACAAATCCCGTAATCATCTGACGCATGAAATCGCTAAGGCCGAGCAAAACGAGGCCATTAGCGAGCACACCGATAATCACCGCGCCAAGAAGTGTTCCCAGAATGGAGCCTCTGCCGCCGGTCAGACTGACACCGCCGATGATGACTGCAGCGATGGCGTTCAATTCAAAACCAATGCCAATGATTGGGCTCGCGACGTTCAGGCGGGCCATATAGATGATTGCACCAATCCCAACGGCTGCACCAGCAATAGTAAAAGCGGCAATTTTATACCAGAATACGGGATGCCCGGCCAACCGCACAGCTTCTTCATTGTTGCCAATGCCATATAGAAGACGTCCGAAAACGGTTCGATTAAGCACGAACCAACCGATTGCCACCATGGCCAAAGCGACGAGGAATGCCAAGGGTATTCCGAATAGCGTCTGCGAACCAAACGCATTGAACGCGGGCGGAAAGGAATAGATCGCACGCGCGTCAGTCACCTGTAGTGCTGCGCCTCGCGCGATGTTGAGCATACCCAATGTCACGATGAAAGATGGCAGCCCCCAATAGGCGCTTATGAAGCCATTCACAAATCCGCAGGCAATACCCACAGCGATCGACGCAAGCGTGGCAAGAGCAACGGCTTCGACAACCCCAAGTCCGGGTAAGTTCATCACCGTGCCACCGACCACAGCACAAAGGGCAAGAAGCGAACCCACAGACAGATCAATACCGCCTATCAATATGACGAAGGTCATACCTATCGCCAGAATAAGATTGATGGTCACCTGTGTGAGAATGTTGGTGATGTTATTGAACGACAGGAAATGCTGCGTGGTGAGCGAGAAAACCACAATGAGCAACAGAAGCGCGAGGGCAATGCCGGAATCGCGCAAGAGATTTGCGAACCGAATTGAAGAAGAGCGGTTCGGAGCGACATTAGCCATGGGCTGCCATTCCTTGTTCTGAAGCATGCTGTTGAGATTTTGAAGTTTTGTAAGCGAGATTGAGAATCCGCTCTTCCGAGAATTCTTCACGTGTCAGTTCACCAGTAATTGAATGGTTGGCCATCACGAGTATACGATCTGACAGGGCCATAAGCTCCGGCAACTCAGAAGACACGACAAGCAATCCCCTTCCCTCAGCGGCGAACGAACGAAGCAGCGCATATATTTCTGCTTTGGCGCCTACGTCGACGCCCCGCGTGGGTTCATCAAGCAAGAGGATCGAAGGCGAGCGCGCGAGCCATTTGGCCAAAACGACTTTCTGCTGATTACCGCCCGACAATGTGGCGACCCGATCACCAAGAGCTCCGAACTTCAGTTTCAGATCAGAAGCTTTTTCTTTTGCCAGTTGCAACTCCGACTGGCGATCCAGAAGGCCGAACCGCGAAACAGCTTTCATGTCTGCAAGGGTGATATTTGCAGCAATCGGCATCTCGAGAATCAGCCCCTCGTCTTTGCGGTCCTCCGTTACGAAGGCTATTCCCGCTTCAATTGCTTCAGCTGGAGAGCGGAGCTGGGTCTTTGCACCTTCGATGAACACATCGCCTGAAAGAGCTTTATCAATCCCGAAGATCGCGCGCAGCAATTCAGTACGACCGGCACCAATCAGTCCACCGATGCCGAGAATTTCTCCCTTGTGCAGGGTGAAGCTCACGCCATTTGGATTGGGAGACCTTGAATGTCTTAGGCTCTCCACGCGCAGTAGTATGTCTGTAGTCGCTGCGGAGGGAACTTTCGCGTGCATTGGGTCAACCAGATTGCGCCCAACCATACCTTGGATGAGATCGTCGCTGTTGGTTTCACTAATCGGCTTCGTAAACACGGTCTTGCCATTGCGCATGACGGTTACTTGCTGACAATGATCAAATATTTCATCCAAATGATGCGAAACGAAGACGATAGCCACACCGCGGGCTTTCAGAAGGCCGAGGAGTTCAAAAAGTCGGCGTGCTTCATGTGCAGTCAGAGTCGCTGTTGGTTCATCAAGGATCAAGATACGGCTGTCGCTCATCAATGCCCGAGCAATTTCAACGAGCTGACGATGTGCAATACCCAGACGCTCAACCGGTATAGCTACATCCACTTCACCAAGGCCGATAGTATCGAGGGCAGCGCGGGCCTTTTGCTTTAAGGTCGAGCGATCAAGGATTCCAAAAGCATTTCTTGGCAGATTTTCGAAGCAGATATTCTCTGCGACAGACATATATGGAAGCTGACTGAATTCCTGATGAACGACCTGAACGCCTGCGTGTTTTGCCTCGCGTGGCGAAGCTGGCTCATAGGCTTGGCCATCCAACGTCATGGTACCGTCATCGCGCTTGATAATCCCGCTCATGATCTTGATAAGCGTTGATTTACCTGCACCATTTTCACCCACGAGCCCGTGAATTTCACCGGGTGTTAGTTCTAGATCAACACCATCAAGGGCTATAACGCCACCAAAGCGTTTCCGAATTCCTTTGAGTGAAAGGATCGGGGCAGATTGCGCGCCAGCGCTGGTCTCACCCATGGCTTTTCTCCGGTTGAATGATGGTGGTTCCACTCGTATGGAACCACCATCGACTGAGATTACTTCAGCTTATCAGCCGTGATCAGCTCCAGATCGGTTTTCACCCAACCTGTAAGTGGTGCGCCACCGGCAACCACTTCAAGCGCCTTATCGATACCCATGGCAGCCATCTGTGATCCAAACTGGTCAACGGTCGCCAGAACCTTTCCGGCTTTGATTTCGGGCTGGATTGCTGGCAAATTATCAAAGCCTACGACCTTGATATCGTTCCGCTTGGCTGCATCGAGTGCCTTAACAACACCAAGTGCCATCGAGTCATTTGCTGCCATTACGCCCTGGATATCGGAATGTGCGGTTAGCATATTCGTAAATACCGAATTGGCTTCCTCAGTTTCCCAGTGAGCCGTACGAGAGTCGAGAACGTCCAGACCGCCCTCTTTTGCGGCATCGTCAAAACCAAGTTTGCGCTGCACGGCATTATCCGCACCGGGATTTCCCTCAAGCATCACGACCTTGCCACCTTTGCCGATCGCCTTGGCCAGTTCGTCACCAGACATTTTAGCACCAGCACGGTTGTCTGGGCCGACAAACGCCAACTCAAGGCCCGCGTCTTTCTTGGCCTGTGCATCAAGTTCCACGTCGATGTTCACAACCACAATACCCGCATCGACTGCGCGTTTAAGCGGGGGAACCAATGCACGCGAATCTGCCGGAGCAATAACGATCGCATTCACGCCCTGAGTGATGAAATTTTCGACTGCGTTGATTTGGGTTTCGATGTCCGTTTCGGACTGCATACCCACGGCCTTCAGCTCATAAGTGCCCTTTTCCTTGTTGTGGGCTTGGGCACCTTCGAGCATATTCTTGAAGAATTCGTTGGCGAGTGATTTCATCACAAGACCGACGACAGGTTTGTCGGCAGCGAAACTCGCTACCGGAGCTACGATCAATCCACTCGCCACAGTCGCTGCGGCAACAAAAGCTTTAAAGCGCATTCTTTCCTCCCCGTCCGCCGCTTTCGTCTTAAGAAAGATCCGCGACGGTGTTGACGATTGGCCCAATAATTGTCTCTCGAGCAGCCTGCCCGAGAAACATGTCTCCTACCCAATGGTCGCCATTCTTGTAACATGACCACCATACACTCAATCAAAAACAGAATAGAATTTTCGAGTCAATATGAAACGGTTCATTGATATCAATCGTGATTTCATCAAATAGCCTCCCTATTTTGGCGACATAACTGACGCAATGACCCGTTTTTCCTGCCATGATGAACCATTTGAATGGCTGGACAAGAGGATTGTCAGTTGTTACGTTTCCAAGATGAACCGTTTCATTTCGATAATGTAACATTTTTCTGAAAATTGCGGTTCAGTCTTTGGGAGAAGAGGAGGAGTTTTCGATGAAACGAGTTTTAGCCGCTGTTTGTATCGCTGCGAGCACTTTACTCGCGCTACCGGCGCAGGCCGACACTGAGAAAATGATCATTGATACCGATTTCAGCACAATTGGTGATGATGGTCAGGTCTTGATCATGGCCGCACAGCTCTACAAACAAGGCGCAATTGATCTCCTTGGCGTCACTGTTGTCACTGGCAATAACTGGCTGAAGCAGGAAGTAGCCGATGCGCTTCGCGCCGTGGAGCGGTTGGGTATTGAGGACAAAGTTGGCGTCTATGCGGGAGCCAACTTACCGTTGGTGCATGATCCCCGCAGCTTTGAAAGCGAGCGAGCGCTGTTCGGTTTTGGCGAAAGCTACAAGACTGCTTTTCATCGTCCTGAACCAACCGAAAAAGACTTGATTGCTCCGCCCGATGGCTTTGCAAAGAAGGCAAAGCTCGAGAAAGAAGACGCTGTCGATTTTATAGTCAATACGGTTAAGGCCAACCCGAATGAAGTAACGCTTCTGGTTATTGGACCTGTCACGAATGTCGCTCTCGCCATCCGCAAGAACCCAGAAATCGTGCCGCTTATCAAGCGTATCGTCTACATGGCGGGTGCTGTCGATGTCAAAGGCAACACGACACCTGCAGCAGAAATGAATGTCTGGGTCGATCCGGAAGCCGCACGTATCGTCATGCGCGCGCCAATTGAACAAGCTATGATTCCGTTGGATGTGACCGATATTACACAACTTGATAAAGAAACGTTTGACCGGGTGATCGCCGGTGACGGCCCAGTTCAAAAACTCTTTGCAGATAGCTGGATGGCCGAGACCTTTGCAAAAGATCCAAAAGCCGGCGCAAGCGTCTTTGATACCCTCGCCCTAGCCTATGCCATCGACCCAAGTTACGCAACAAAAGTGGACGATCTCTATATGGACGTCGATATCGCTTTTGGCCCAGGCTATGGCCGCACTCTTGGCTATTGGCAGAAGCAGCCAACGCCACTATTGCAAAAGATGAAAGTAGTAAAAGAGTTCGACAAAAAGCGCTTCTTTGATCTCTATGTGGATTTGATGCAGCGTCCGGTGCCAATCAATTTCGAAAAATAAAGATAAAGGCGGCTCCGGTTAAGATTGTATCGCTGGTATCGCCCTATCTATTTGTTTTTACGCATTATCCAACAAAAAACCGCTTCGTACTTTTGCTGGAAATGCCTTATTCTCTTGCCTCTCGGGATTTGCCGGGAGGCAAATGCAATTTGTGGGGCAGGCATTAATGGCGACGATAAAGGATGTTGCGAAACGGGCAGGCGTATCGGTCGGCACAGTTTCGCGCGTATTGAGCAACAATCCTTCCGTCACATCCAAAATGCGCGAAGCTGTCGGCGAAGCCGTCGCAGCACTTGGATACCGACCCAACAACCTAGCACGCGGTTTGCGGCGGCACCGCACCAACATGATTGCTCTTGTCTTGCCGGATATAACCAATCCATATTTCTCCGAGCTTGCCCAGCGTATTGAGGCTGCCGCCTATAGCTACGGGCATCTTGTGGTTTTGGCGGATACCCATGGCGACCCGGCACGTGAAGAACAACAGATACTCGGGCTCCGAGCTCACCTGCCTGCAGGCTTTCTTATTATTCCCGTCAATGCCCACTCTCTCAGCTCTCTGACTGGTTCAATTCGAACAATTGCCCTTGACCGCCCCTATGGCAATCACCCGTTCGTTGCCGTCGATCATTACGCAGGTGGAGAATTGGCAGCGCGCCACCTGCTTGGACTAGGACAC